>CAYMRO010000077.1:0-8951 GCA_964392875.1 uncultured Demequinaceae bacterium | reverse complement strand
TGCTGGCCCCCCACGAGGGCGCGCACGCACTCAACCGAAGGTGGCTCGTGGCGATGGCTCGCCAGCGTCCCTACGTCATCGCCAAATGGGCGTCCACCCTGGACGGCCGTACCGCGGCGGCGGATGGCACCAGCTTCTGGATCACGGGCGAAGAGGCTCGCGATCACGCCCATCATGTACGCGCCGATGTAGACGCAATTGTGGTTGGCACGGGCACCGTCGCCACGGATGATCCGGAACTTAGTGCACGGCCCAAAGGCGGGGAGAGCCCTCATCAGCCCTTGCGCTTGGTCATGGGGGAGCGGGACACGAGCGGAGCCAAAATCTGGCGTGATGCCCAAGCTGTGCGGGTAAATTCACGCAACCCCAGCGTCGGCCTGCAAGAAGCGTGGGCGCGCGAATGCCGCGTGGTGCTGATCGAGGGTGGCGCTACCATTACCAGCGCGTTCTTGCGTGAGGGCCTCGTGGATGAGGTGCACGCCTACATTGCGCCAGCCCTGCTGGGAGACGGCCCCACCGCGGTGAGCGGCTTGGGAATCGGCACCATGGCGAACGCGTTGAGAGGTGCAGACGTGGTTGTCACGCGCCTGGGCGCGGACACTCTGGTCACACTCACTCTCACGGAAGGACCCTGATGTTCACGGGGCTAGTCGAAGCCGTAGGCACGGTCACCGCAATCGCGGAGCACGGCGCGCAATCGCAACTCACCATCGCGACACCGGGCTGGGGTGACGACCTCACGTTCGGCGAGTCGATCGCGGTCAACGGCGTGTGCCTCACGGTCGCCAAGCATTCGGGAGACGAATGGGTGGCCGACGTTATGCGAGTCACCCTGCAGACCACCAGTTTGGGGGGGCTTGAGGTTGGCGCGCAGGTCAACTTGGAACGTGCGCTGCGGGCCGACGCTCGGTTGGGTGGGCACATCATGCAGGGTCATGTTGACGGTACCGCTGTGCTGATTTCCAAGGATTCGCAGCCGGACTGGACCGACCTCGCTTTCCGCGTGGAGCCTGGTTACGCACGCTATGTGGTGCGGAAGGGTTCCATTGCACTTAATGGCGTCTCGCTAACTGTTGCCGAACTTGAAGGAGACGTGGTGACCGTCTCGCTCATCCCCACCACGCTCGCGGAGACCAACCTCGGCTCGCTTGAGCCCGGCGCAACTGTGAATGTTGAAGTGGACGTGGTGGGCAAATACGTTGAGCGCATGCTTGGCGAGCGGGCCGTTGGAGGGCAAGCGTGAACGCAGACACTTTGGCGCTCGTTGAGCGCGCCCTCGCCGAGCTCCGCGCCGGCAGGCCCGTGCTGGTGGCGGACTCCCGCGATCGTGAGGACGAGGCGGACTTCATCATGTCCGCGCAGACCACCACCGTGGAGTGGGTCGCTTGGGGCATTCGCCACTCGAGCGGATACCTTTGTGCGCCCATGCCGAGCGAGAAGGCGGACAGCCTCAAGCTGCCGCTCATGGTGCCAAATAGCCAGGATCCGCGCCGCACGGCGTACACGGTTTCGGTAGACGCCGCGAGCGGGGTCACCACGGGTATTTCGGCGTCTGACCGGCACCACACGTTGCAGTTGCTGGCCAAGGCGCAGGCATCGCCGGACGAATTCATCCGTCCCGGGCATGTTCTGCCGCTGCGCGCTGTTGCAGGCGGTGTCCTGCACCGACCTGGTCACACCGAGGCGTGCGTCGACTTGTGCCGGCTTGCCGGACTCGAGCCGGTAGGCGTGATTGCCGAGCTCGTGAATGACGACGGCACCATGATGCGCCAGGGAGATGCGTCCCAGCTTGCTGCCCAGGAAGGTCTTGTCTTCATGACCATCGCCGATCTCATCGCCTACCGCCGCCACCACAATGACTTGCCTGCGCCATCGGCCCCCGAGCCCAACCGGGTACTTCCGGAGGGTGAGGCGCGGCTACCAACCCAGCACGGTGTCTTGACGGTCCGTGGCTATCGCGACGCACGCACGGGTCACGAGCACGTGGCGCTCACCGCGCCCAGTGCGCCCGGCAGCGTGCCCATTGTCCGCGTGCACTCGGAATGCCTCACGGGCGACGCCTTTGGCTCCTTGCGATGCGATTGTGGACCCCAACTCAATGCCGCGATTGACCTGGTTGCCCAGCACGGCGGTGCCGTGATCTACCTAACCGGGCACGAAGGCCGTGGCATTGGCATCGCTGCGAAGATCCGGGCGTACGCGCTGCAGGACGCTGGGCGTGACACCGTGGATGCGAACACGGATCTCGGTTTGCCTATTGACCGGCGTGAATATGGCGCCGCAGCGGCCATTCTTGAGGACCTTGGGTTGACTTCAATTCGCCTACTGACGAACAACCCTGCCAAGGTTGAGGGGTTGCGGGCTTCCGGCATTGACGTGGTGGAGCGCATGCCGCACCACGTGGGGGCCAACCCCGAGAACGAGGCGTATCGCCGCACCAAGGCGGAACGTATGGGACACATCATGGAGGAAGACGCATGAGCGGAGCGGGCGCACCCACGATTGCCGTCGATGGCTCAGGGCTGACAATCGAGATCGTTGCGTCCCAGTGGCATACGGAGGTCATGGACGGTCTCGTGGCCGGTGCCATTCGCGCCGCGGAGTCTGCGGGAGCCGAGTACCGCGTGACGCGAGTGGCTGGCGCCATTGAGCTCACCGTGGTGGTTGAGGCGCTGGCGCGCGCGGGCGCGGACGCAATCGCAGCGCTTGGCGTTGTGATCAAGGGGTCAACGCCCCACTTCGAGTACGTGTGTCAATCCGTGACCCTAGGTCACACCGATGTTGCGCGCACGCACCTAGTCCCTGTTGGCTTTGGCGTGCTCACGTGCGACGACGATGCCCAGGCACTCGACCGTGCGGGGCTGCCGGACTCGCGCGAGGACAAGGGCGCGGAGGCCGTGGAGGCCGCACTCGCCACTGCTCGCACCTTGCGGTCGCTGCAATAGGACCGGGCGCCACGCTCCCCAACCACACGGGCGCTGGGCGGTAGGCTTGCGCGCGTGAAGACCTTTGACGAACTGTTCGCCGAGTTGACGGCTCGCGCGGCCGAGCGACCTGAGGGATCGGGCACTGTGCGGCTGCTGGATGGGGGCGTCCACGCCATCGGCAAGAAGCTCGTTGAAGAGGCAGCGGAAGCCTGGATGGCCGCCGAGTACCAATCCGACGAGGAAACTGCCGAGGAACTCTCGCAGGTGCTCTATCACGTGCAGGTCATGATGATCGCGCGCGGATTGAACCTTGAAGACGTTGGCCGCTACCTCTAAGCCGCGTGGCTTCACACAAATTCCCCAACAGCTCACCCAGACCGTCGAGATACCAGGAGAGATGTGCTCCGCATAGCCGTTCCAAACAAGGGCTCACTAGCTGAGCCTGCCAGCCAGCTCCTCAAGGAAGCGGGCTACAAGCAGCGCGCCGAGGGCCGCGAATTGGTGCTCCTCGACGCACGCAATGACGTGGAGTTCTTCTTCTTGCGCCCCCGCGATGTTGCCGTCTACGTGGGCGCGGGAACGGTCCACGCGGGCATCACCGGCCGCGACCTGCTGCTGGATTCCGGAGCCACGGCCACCGAACACCTCGAGCTTGGCTTTGCCGCCTCCACGTTCCGCTACGCCGCACCCGTTGGCATTGCCACCACCGTGGAGCAAGTGCAGGGCCTGCGCGTAGCCACAAGCTACCCGTATCTGGTGCGCAACCACCTCGCCTCGTTTGGGGTGGAAGCGGAAGTGGTGCGCCTTGACGGTGCGGTTGAATCATCCGTTCGCCTTGGTGTGGCCGACGTTGTGGCCGACGTTGTGGAGACGGGTTCCACGCTGCGCGCCGCAGGTTTGGAAGTCTTTGGCGATCCCATTCTCAAGTCCGAGGCGATCCTCATCACCGCCCCTGACGCACCGGAAGCGGAGATCGCGAGGCTCACAGGCAGGTTGCGCGGCGTGCTCATGGCTCGCCAGTTTGTGCTCGTGGACTATGACGTGCCCGGGGACGCGCTGGACGCCGCTATCGCAGTCACTCCGGGCTTTGAGGCCCCAACCGTCACGCCGCTGCACGGCTCGGATTGGCACGCCGTGCGCGTCATGGTGCCGCGCGCGGAGATGAACCACATCATGGACGGCCTGTATGCCGTTGGTGCGCGCGCCATCCTCTCAACAGAGCTGCTCGCGGTGCGCGTGTAAACATGGACGCTGCAACCGGCCGCGCCGTTCCGGAAGAGCGGCTGCTCAATCTGTTCATTGCGCTCACGTCTACACGCGCGCGCATGACGAAGCAGCAGATTCGCTCCACGGTCTACGGATATGACGCCGGGATGCAAGGCGGAGATGCCAAGGCAGACGCCGCTTTTGAGCGCATGTTTGAACGCGACAAGGAGGACCTGCGTCGCCTGGGTGTCCCGCTGCAGACCGTGGTGGATCCGGCCGACGGTGGCGACATCGGCTACCGCATCGACGCCTCTCTCGCCACGATGGAGCCCATCGACGTCACACCGGCCGAATTCGCGGTGTTGAGCCTCGCGGTTGACTATTGGCGCGGCGCAGCATTGGGCGCGGACGCCCACCAGGCGTTTCTGAAGGTCGCTAGCCACGTGCAGCACGCGGCGACTCCCGAATTGCCATTCGGTGCGCGCGCCACGGGTGCACGGGCGGCCCTGGGGAACATTGCCGAGGCGCTCCACGAGCGCCGAGCCATCGCGTTCGACTACGCGTCCTCGCAGTCGCCACCCTCGTCGCGCGTGATCGATCCGTGGCGCATCGTCATGGTAGGCGGCACGGAATACCTCGTAGGACGCGACCACGGGGCTAACGCTCCGCGCACCTTTCGCGTGAGCCGCATCCTTGGTGCGGTGCGCGCGGTGGGGGAAGTGGGTGCCTTCGAGATCCCCGCAGAAATCCCGTTGGGTGGCTTGACGCCCGGAGAGATCCAGGGAACGGCAACGGTGGCGCTGCGGCCGGAGGCGGGTCACGCTTTGCGGCTTGCGGGCACTGTGGTGGGAACGGACGGGGAGTGGGACCTCGTGGAAGTGCCCTATCGCCACCTTGACGGCGTGCGCTCCGACGTTCTGGCACTCGCTGGCGCTGCCAGGGCCGTTGCGCCGCCCGCCCTCGTGGAGGCGGTGACGCGGTTTGCCGGTGCGGCGGCGGACGCTACTCGCGGGGAGGTTGTTGGATGACTGAGCGCTCCCGCCCACGCGTGGCCCGGCTCCTCGGCATCGTCGCGTACCTCGAAGACAACGGGGCAACCCCCTTCTCGGAACTCGCCGACCACTTTGGCGTCAGCGTGGAGCAAGTGGCCAAAGACATCGAACAACTGTGGATCGTGGGGCGCCCAGGCGGCTTCGCGGACGACCTCATTGACTTCGATTACGACGCGTTTGACGCGGGAATCGCGGTCATCACCAACACGCAGGGCGCGCGCCAGGTGCGGCTCGCTCCGCGCGAGGGTGTTGCGCTCGTTGCCGCACTGTCCGCCATGGTGGGCGCTGGCGCGGCTCCCAAGGCGGCACAGACCGCGCTGGAAAAGGTAGTTGCCGCGCTCGGCGAACAAACGGTGACGGTGCTTGGCACGTCCGACGCCAGGGCAGAGATTGTGCGCGACCTCACCGATGCCATTGGCCGGCACGTGGTGGTGGAGCTGGACTACGTTGACGCCGGTGACCACCGCACATCGCGCGCCGTGGAGCCACACCGCATCGTTACCATCGATGGCGGCCCGTACCTCGAGTGCTGGTGTCGCCGTGCGAACGATTACCGCACGCTACGCATCGACCGTATTGTCACCGCACAGGTGACGGACGAGCCCGGCACCACCCCAGCGTCGGGCAGTGACGGCTTCACCCTTGTCCGCGAGTACGACGCAACCATCTGCCTCCGGCGCGGCGGCCGTTGGGCACTGGAAGACATTCCCGGCGTGGTGATTGAGGATGACGGAGAACTCGTGACCGCAACGATGGGCGTGACGAACGAGGCGTGGCTCGCGGGGCGGCTGCTCAGCATTGCGCCGGGACTCATCTCCGTGGAGCCGGAGGCGCTCCGTACTGAAGTGGCGCGCCAGGCGCTAGCCGTACTCGCTACGCATGGCGCGTAGACTGATGCCAGGTTTCGAACGGAGGTCGCCATGAAGCCGATCCACTGGGTCCTTGTGCTCGTAGTTGTACTCATCCTCTTTGGCGCACCCAAGTTGCCTGAATTTGCGCGCAGCATTGGCAAGTCGCTCAACATCCTCAAGGAAGAGACACAGAACTTGAAGGCCGACGGCAAGGCTCCTGAGCCCGGCTCCGCGGCAAACGAGGGCGAGGTCACGCGCGCCAAAGAGGCTCGTGACGACTAAAGCTCCCCGCCGTGCTCAAGATGCGCGGATGCCGCTGCGGGAGCACCTGAGGGAGTTTAGGAAACGACTCATTCTGGCGGCTGCCGGCATTTTCGTTGGCGCCATTCTTGGGTGGTATCTCTACCCCAAGGCATTCGAGGCATTGCAACAGCCAATTCTTGACGCCTCGGCTCGGCAAGACCAAGACGTCAAGGTCAACTTTGCCGGGCTCGCCACGGCTCTTGACATGCAACTCAAGATGGCGATCGTCATCGGCATCGTGGTGTCCTCGCCGTGGTGGCTCTATCAATTGTGGCGATTCATTGCTCCGGGCCTGAAGGCGCGCGAGCGCAGGTACACCATTGGCTTCCTCGGCGCGTCGATCCCGCTGTTCTTTGGCGGCGTGGCACTCGCCGTGTGGATATATCCCCACGCCGCGCAGATTCTGTTGGACTTCACCCCTGAGGGCGGCTCCAACTATCTCGACGCGCAAATGTTCATCAGCTTTGCGATGCGCCTGATCTTGGCGTTTGGGTTGGCGTTCGTGTTCCCCGTTGTGATGGTGGCGCTGTCCGCAGCGGGCATCGTGAAGTCGCGCACCTGGTTGCACGGATGGCGCTGGGCGGTGTTCATCATCTTTGTGTTCGCGGCCATCATGACGCCCACCCCGGATGCCATCACCATGATCATCATGGCGGTGCCCATGGTGGGGTTGTTCTTTGCCGCCGTCTTTGTGGCAAAGCTATTTGAGCGCGGAAAGCGCAAACGCAAGGCGCAAGCGGAAGCGGAAGCGGAAGCCGCAGCGTCTGCAGAGTCTCCGTGAGCGAACTGGGGCTCATCACCAACCCAACGGCAGCGTCGGGCAGGGGAGCCAAATGGGGGGCGGAAGCCGCAACGGAGCTGGCATCACTCGGTCATCGCCTGCGTGACCTCTCGCGCGGCTCTTGGGCCGCTTCCTACGAGGCTGCGATGGAGCACCGCGAGTCCCTGGACGCGCTGGTGGTGGTGGGTGGCGACGGCATGACGCACCTCGGCGCCCAAGTGTGCGCGGAGCATCCCTTGCCGCTGGGAATCATGGCGGCGGGCTCCGGCAATGACGCCGCGAGCGCATTACGGTTGCCGCAACACAATATGCGCGAGGCGGCTCGCCGCGTGCACGCGGGCCTCCAGGGTGAGGTTGCCGTCATCGATGTTGGCCGCGTGCGCGGTCCCGCCGTGGAGCACCCTGGGCAACCCCGCTATTTTGTGGCGGTGCTCAGCGCGGGGCTGGACGCCGCGGTGGCCGCGTACGGCTCCCGTCTGACGTTCCCGCGTGGGCCGCTCAAGTACAAGGCGGCCACGCTGCGGGAGGTTCCGCGCTACCGCCCGTACGGCTTGTCGGTGTCGATTGACGGCGTGCCGGTGGACTCCACGTGCACCCTGGTTGCGGTGGCGAACACGCCCGTCTTTGGTGGCGGGCTCGTCATTTCGCCGGAGTCGCGAATCGCTGATGGAGTGCTTGAGGTGATTGTGACGGATCCGCTGTCTCGCTCCGAGATTCTGCGGCTCTTCCCCAAACTCCGCACGGGCTCCCATCTTGGCGATCCGCGCGTGCGCGTTGTGCCGGCTACCCGTGTGACGATCTCTCAGCACGGGAGCGGTGCGGTGTTGCCCGTAGCCTTTGCAGACGGCGAGCAAGTTGGCGCCGAGCCGCTTGAGGTGGAGGTGGCTGCCGGAGCCTTGCGCGTGCTTGGTGGAACGCCAAGCTAGCCTTGGACCATGTCCACTCCCGCGGAGCGTTTCGCTGCCGCAAAGGCGCGCAAGCACCGGCCGGATCTGCAGGAGTTCGCGGCAAGCCTCAGCTTCCCGCTCGATGATTTCCAGCGCGAGGCGTGCGAGGCGGTGGCGGACGGTCACTCCGTGCTGGTTGCGGCACCTACAGGTGCTGGCAAAACCCTCGTTGGCGAGTTTGCCGTGCGCCACGCGTTCGAGCGCGGCGAGAAGGCGTTTTACACCACACCCATCAAGGCGCTGAGCAATCAGAAGTACCAGGATCTGCGCGCCGTCTACGGCGCTGACGCGGTTGGGCTGCTGACGGGCGATACGTCCATCAATCCCCACGCCGACATTGTGGTGATGACCACTGAGGTGCTCCGCAACATGATCTACGCAGGCTCGCAAGACCTGCACCGGCTCGCCTTTGTGGTGCTCGACGAGGTCCACTACCTCGCGGACCGTTTCCGCGGCTCCGTGTGGGAAGAGGTCATCATTCACCTCAACGAGCGCACCGCCATCGTGGCGCTGTCCGCAACGGTCTCGAATGCTGAAGAGTTTGGCGCCTGGCTTCGTGAGGTCAGGGGAGACACTCGCGTGATCGTCAGCGAGCACAGGCCCGTGCCGCTGTGGCCGCACGTATTGGTGAGGGAGGGCCTCTTTGACCTCTACTCACCGGGCGTGGACGCTTTGGACCCCGGCCCAAACCCTGCACTCAACCCCGAACTCGTTGCCGTGACTAGGCGACAGCGCCACGAAGTGTTGCCGGAGTCGCGCCGCGCGGGGTATCGACCGGCACGCGGCAACAGCCGCCCTCGCCCCAGACGCGCGCCCCCGCGCTTTGCGGTGGTGGAGCAACTCGACGCAAACGGCCTGTTGCCAGCGATCGTGTTCATCTTCTC
>CAYMRO010000076.1:0-8956 GCA_964392875.1 uncultured Demequinaceae bacterium | reverse complement strand
CCTCAGGGTGTGGTTGACGGTATGACCGCAGCAGCGGCAACGCAGTAGCAACCGCTAGAGATATAAGAAAGCGAGGCTCCGCGTGACAACGATGGAGACCTCGGGCATGGGGAGGGGCCCCGTCGGCGATACGTCGTCGGCGGGGCCCCGCACCGTGAGCCCGAAAGTTGAAGCGCAACGCCGCGCAGACAATCGCCGCAAGTGGAGCGAGATCGCTCTGTTTACCGGCCCGGCGCTGGTGCTGTTCCTAGTGTTCGTGGTGTTCCCTGTTGCCTCGGCAATGCGGTACAGCCTCTACAAGTGGAACGGCGTCAAGAAGTTCTCTGAGGCCGAGTTCATCGGCTTTGAGAACTACGCGCGGGCCTTGTGGGGCGGCAGCGACCCCGCTACCCGCCAAGCCTTCAAGACGGCGTACAGCCAGCCGTTCTGGGACGCTTTGGGCCACAACTTCCTCATCATCTTCTTGTCGATGGCCATTCAGTTGCCTCTCGCGCTGATCGTTGCCCTCGTGCTCAACCGCAAGTTCCCCGGACGCAGCTTTGTGCGCGTCGTCATCTTTGCCCCGTACGTCATCAGCGAAGTCATCGCGGGTGTCATGTGGTTCATCATCTTTGACCCCCAGGGCATCGCCACCCACTTTGTGGAGGCGATTGGCCTCCATCCTCCGGAGGGCGGATGGTTTGAGGATCAGACGTGGGGCTTCTGGACCGTCTTCTTCATTGTGACCTGGAAGTACCTTGGCCTCGCCATCATCCTGTTCCTTGCAGGCTTGTCCGGCGTGCAGCAGGAACTCCAAGAGGCCGCATCGATCGACGGCGCCAGCTGGTGGCAGGTTCAGTGGCGCATTAACGTGCCGCTCATTGGCCCCACCATCCGCATCTGGGCATTCCTGTCCATCATCGGATCAATCCAGCTGTTCGACATGGTGTGGGTGCTCAACCGTGGCGGTACCACGGGTCAGTACGCCACCATTGCTTCGTTCATGACGCAGATTGGCTTCTTCCGCCACGATGTTGGCTTTGGATCCGCCATCGCCGTGATCATGTTCGTGATCTCCCTCGTTGTCGCAACCGCATACATGCTCACCGTGTTGCGCCGTGACAACGCCGACGCCGATTTGTCGAGGTGACCACCATGTCTGCCACCACCCTTAACGAAGCACCCCCAAGCGTCCCCACGCAAGGGCGGGGCGCCGTAACGAAGGCCCCTCGCGGCAAGTCAAAGCTCGATGGCGGCGTCATCATCGCCATCGTGGTTGGCCTCGCCGGCGTTGCTCTCACCCTTGGTCCGATCCTGTACCTGCTCTTGGGCGGCTTCCGCACCCAACAGAACCTGGCGTCGGACCCTGTTGGCCTCCCGGACCCGTGGGTTTGGGCCAACTACCTGGACATCCTCAAGGCTGGCCTCTTCTGGCGTCAGCTGCTCAACTCCACCGTGGTGGCGCTGGGCACAACGATCGGCGTGGTGCTGTTCGGCACCATGGCCGCCTACCCGCTCGCTCGCTACCGCTACCGCGGCCGCGAACTCATGTACCTCATCTTTGCAGCGGGCCTAATGTTCCCGCTGACGGTTGCGGTGCTCCCCCTCTATTACATCCTTCGCCAGTTTGGCCTCGTGGGCACGTTGTGGGGCCTCATCATCCCGCAGATCGCGTTTGCGCTGCCTCTCACGGTGGTCATCATGCGGCCCTTCTTGCGAGCCATTCCTCGCGAGTTGGAAGAGGCGGCGTTCGTAGACGGCGTCACGCGGGTTGGCTTCTTCTTCAGGATTGTCATTCCGCTTGCGCGCCCCGGCATGATCACGGTTGGCGTGCTCGCGTTCATTGGTTCATGGAACGCATATCTGCTGCCACTGCTACTCCTAACGGGGCCGCAAGAGGGCATGACTCTGCCACTCGGCGTGACAGCGTTCCAGGGCCAATATTCCTCGGCCACCACGCTCATCATGGCCTACACGGCCCTGTCGATGCTCCCCGCTCTCGCGTTCTTCTTGCTGCTCGAGCGCCGCATCGTTGACGGTCTGTCCGGCGCGGTCAAGGGCTGAACAATGACGACCATGCACCCTGGCACCGCCGTGCCCACAGCAGCCCAGGAGGGGCGAGTTGAGGCGCTCATCGCTGCGATGACGCCACGCGAGAAACTCGCGCAACTCGTGGGACTGTGGCAAGACGAGGCCGGAGACGTTGTGGCTCCCCTGCAGGGCCAGCAGGTGGCGACGTTGGGCCTGGAGGAGGCCATGGCAGACGGCCTTGGCCACATCACCAGGGTCTACGGCACCAACCCGGTGGAGCCCGACGACCGGGCGGCGTGGCTATGGTCAATCCAGCGCGAGCTCGTCACGAAGACCCGCCACGGCATCCCTGCGATTGTTCACGAGGAATGCCTAACGGGCTTTGCGGCCTGGAAGGCAGCCACGTTCCCCTCTCCGCCAGCGTGGGGCGCCACCTTTGCCCCCGAGTTGGTAGAGCAAATGGCGCGGGCCATGGCCTCCTCCATGCATGACCTAGGCGTGCATCAGGGCTTGGCCCCTGTGCTCGACGTAGTCCGTGACCCACGTTGGGGACGGACCGAGGAATGCATTGGCGAAGACCCCTACCTCGTGGGCGCCGTTGGCACTGCCTTTGTGCGCGGCATGCAAGGTGCCGGCGTGCACGCGACTCTCAAGCACTTTGTTGGTTACTCCGCTTCTGCGGCGGGCCGCAACTTTGGGCCCGTGCACGCAGGCCCGCGCGAGGTCGCGGATGAGCTCCTCATTCCGTTTGAGATGGCGGTCAAGGACGGCAATGTTCGCTCGATCATGCCCGCCTACACGCAGCTGGATGGTGTGCCAACGCACGCGGATCCCACCCTTCTCACGGAGGTGCTGCGGGAGCGCTGGGGGTTTGACGGCGTAGTTGTGGCCGACTACTTTGGCGTGGCCTTCCTCCACGTGCTGCATGGTCTCGCCACCGATTTGGGCGATGCCGCCGCACAGGCGCTGCTGGCCGGCGTGGACGTGGAGCTGCCGAGCGGCAACGCGTATCTAGACCCGCTCGAGGCGGCCGTAGCGGACGGGCGCGTGCCGATTGCGCTCGTGGACCGCGCCTTGGAGCGCGTGCTGCGCCAAAAGGAAGAGCTTGGCCTCCTGGACGAGAAGTTTGACGGTCCCTCGCCAACCGGCGTTGACCTGGACTCCCCCGAGCACCGCCGCATCGCGCGCGAGCTCGCGGACCGCTCCATCATCCTGCTCAGCAACGATGGCACGTTGCCGCTTGCGGCCACGTCCAAGGTGGCGCTCATTGGTCCCAATGCGTCCCGGCCCGCGGCACTCTTTGGTTGCTACTCGTTTGTGAACCACGTGCTCTCTCACCGGCCCGGATTCCCCATGGGCTTTGAGGCGCCGTCCGTGCACGAGGCGCTCGGCGACGTCATGTCCGTGACTTTCGCTGAAGGCTGCACCGTTGACGGCCTGGACGAATCCGGCATCCCCGCCGCGGTGGCTGCCGCCAAGGCCGCCGACGTTGCCGTGATCGTTGCCGGCGACCGTGCCGGTCTGTTTGGCCGGGGCACCTCCGGTGAAGGCTGCGACGTGGAGTCGCTCGAGCTTCCCGGCGTGCAGCGGCAGCTGATTGAGGCCGTCCTTGCGAGCGGTACCCCCGTGGTGCTGGTGTTGATGACCGGGCGTCCTTACGCCGTGGGCTGGGCGGTTGAGGCGTGTGCCGCCGTGCTCCAAACCTTCTTCCCTGGCGAAGAGGGAGGCAATGCGGTGGCGGGCGTCCTGACTGGGCGAGTGAACCCGTCGGGCCACTTGCCCATCACGATGCCGCGCTCAACGGGCGCCCAGCCCTACACCTACCTGCACTCCATTTTGGGCGGCGACGGCGACGTCACTTCCGTTGGCACGGTGCCGGTACGGCCGTTTGGCTTTGGCCTCTCGTACACGTCATTTGAGTATTCGGATCTGGCTGTTGACGCGACCGTTGCGGCCCACGGCGAGGTCACCGCGAGCGTCACCGTCACTAATACGGGCGAGCTCGCTGGCGAAGACGTGGTGCAGCTGTACGTGCACGACGTCGTGGGCTCGGTTGCCCGCCCCATCGCGCAACTCGTTGGGTTCCAGCGAGTGGCGCTTGGCGTTGGTGAATCCGCAACCGTGACCTTCACGGTGCCCACGGCGCGCTTGGCGTTCTCCAATAGGGCGCTCGCGCGCGTGGTGGAGCCCGGCGAGTTCCAGGTGTGGGTTGGCAACGCGGAGACGCGGGAGGTCGAGGCCACGTTTGCAGTGGTGGGATCCGTGCACACGGTTGGCGAGGACGATCCCCGCTTGACCGCCACGAGCATCGCAACTTCTGGCATCGCTGCCTCCAGCCCGGTGGCGTGAGCCGGCACCAGTGAACGACACCGCCGCTAACAACGGTGCTGCACACCGCATCGGCTCCCTTGCAGTCACCGTGCGTCACTCGGACGGCACGGCCCTGCGCACTCCCGTGCAGGTAAGGCAGTCGTCCCACGACTTTGGGTTTGGCAACATCGGGTTTGAACTCATGGACGTGGCCACCGGCGTTGCGGAAGACACCACACTGGCCGACGCGTGGCTTGGGTTGTTCAATCAGGCCACCTTGGCTTTCTACTGGCGTGGTTTTGAGCCCGTAGAAGGCGCCCCTGACACCGAACGGATGCTCGCGGCCGCGCGCTGGTTTGCCGCCCGTGGCGTGAAGCTCAAGGGCCACCCGCTCGTGTGGCACACGTTGGCTCCGCAGTGGCTGCTTGGGCGTTCTGTGGACGAGGTGGAAGCCACGGTGCGCGCTCGCGTTACGCGCGACGTCACCGCCTTTGCGGGTCTCGTAGACCATTGGGACGCCATCAACGAAGCTGTCATCATGCCTCGCTTCACAGCCGAGGACAACGCGATCACACCCCTCGCGGTAGTCCGCGGCCGGGTGGAGATGGTGCGCCTCGCGGTGGAGACGGCTCGTGCTGCCAACCCCACCGCTCAATTGGTCCTCAACGACTTTCTGCTGACCCCCGAGTACGCGCACCTCATTGAGGAGTGCCTCGCGGCGGGAGTGGCTATTGATGCCATTGGCCTCCAGACCCACATGCACCAAGGCTTCCGCGGCGAGGAGCAGCTGGGTGAGATTCTGGACTTGTTCGGAGGCTTTGGACTGCCGTTGCAATTCACGGAGTTGTCGCTCGTCTCGGGCCATCTCATGCCAGCCGAAATCGTGGATCTCAACGATTACCAGGTGGACCACTGGCCCTCCAGCCCAGAGGGCGAAGCCCGCCAGGCCGACGAGGTGGAACGCTTCTACCGCTTGGCCACCGCCCATCCACTCGTGGAGTCCGTCACGTATTGGGGGCTGTGCGATCGCGGGATGTGGCTAGGCGCGCCAGCAGGGCTGCTCCGCGTAGACGGCTCGCCAAAGCCCTCGTATGACGCGCTCAAGGCGCTGGTGCACGGCGAATGGTGGCAACACTCCGCAGAGGTCATGCCGTCTGCGGGGGGCATTGTCAACGTGAGCGGATGGGGCGGTGACTACGTCATCGATGCCCGCAACGGGGAGAGCGCCACGGTGCACGTGGAAGCCGGCGCCACAGGCGCCGTAGAGGTTGTGCTCAGTTAGTGCTCTGTTAGTGCTCTGTTAGTGCTCTGTTAGTGCTCTGTTAGTGCTCTGTTAGTGCTCAGTTAGAGCGCGCCAACGGGAAGCGTGAACTCCCATCCGTCAGCGACTGCTTCGTCGATGAACCGCCGAACGGCCTCTACGGTGCCTCCCCGATCGCCGCCGCCATCATGGCAAAGCAGCAACTGGCCGCGGGTCAGCGACTCCCACAGCCGCGCCTCGAGAACGTCCGGATCCTGCTCAGCCCAGTCGCTGATGTGGTTGATGACGTCGAGCGGCTGCATACCCAACTCCACCGCCACCTCGCATGTCACTCCCCACGAGCCGTTAGGTGCGCGCCAGTAGGGCACGGGTGCCTGCGGCACCACCGCGCGAATGATCTCGAGGTTTGCGAGCATGTCCGCGCGCACCTGCTCAGCTGTCCACTCGCCCATGTCCGCAACGCTCGTGGAGTGACTGCACAGCACATGACCCTCGGCAACGATGCGACGCAACACGTCGGCGCCGCTCAGCCCCTCTGCGCCACGTGTTTCGATGCATTGGCCGATGACGGCAAACACCGCGCGGATGCCGCGGTCCGCGAGGATGTCCAGCAGGGCGTTCGTATCCGCGCCGTTGGGTCCGTCGTCAAAGGTCAGTGCGGCCACGAGCCCCTCGCCTTGCGCAGCGCGCACCGGCGTGGTGGTGAGTTCCCAGGTCATGCCTCAAGTCTGACAGGGGAACGCCGTGCCCGGACACTGTTTCCAACCATCCCCTGCACCCATCCCCTGCACCCATCCCCTGCACCCATCCCCTGCACCCATCCGCTGCACCCATCCGCTGCACCCGTCCCCTGCACCATGCGCTGCGCGCACGCGGATCAGGGAACGTCTGCGGCGACCTCGTTGGATTGCGCTGGCCGATGCTCTCGGATGTACGTAAGCGCCCCACGGCCCCCGGGCGTGAGGAAGGCAAGCGCCGCAACGATGAACGTCAACGACCCCGTGATGATGAGCACCGACTCAACGGAGATGACGTTTGCGAGGGGTCCAAACACCACCATGCCGATGGGCATCGAGACGGCACCCACGATGCTCACAAAACCGAACACGCGACCCAGCCGCTCGGGCTCCACTGATTCCTGCAGCACCGTGAAGCTGGGGGTGGCGAAGAACGGGATCGTGACGCCAACCAGGAACATGACGGCAAGAAATACCCACAGCGCCGGAGAGAGACCAAGGCCCACGGTAAGCGCTCCTATGGTCACGGTGGACCCAATGATGAGCGTGGTGCGCTGGAAACGGTCGCCCCACGCCGCCACCACGCCGCCCGCGATCAACATGCCTACGGAAAAGGCGATCTCGAGCGCGGTGAGCTTCCACACTTCGTCGCCAAAGGAGCGCACCACCATGAGCGGCGTGAGCATTGACGGCGCGGCGGCCAACACCATCACGCCACCAAAAAGCCACAGCAGCCACTTCACAAAGGGGTGCCCGGCTACGTAGCGGACGCCTTGGCGGAGGTCATCAAAGTACCCGCCTTGCTCCTCGCCGCGCGCCACAGCCTTGAGGGGAATGAGTGCGAGCAGCCCAATGCCGATGATGGCGGTGACCACATCTACGAAGAAGATGTACTCAAGGTCCCAATTGGCGTAAAGAACGGCCGCGATGGCCGGCGCGATGATCATCATCGCGGACTGAATGGTGCCGTTGATGCCGTTGATCCGCAAGAGCCTTTCTTGCGGCACAATCTGCGGCAGGGCGGCGCTGACCGCCGGCGCTTGTATGCCCGCACCAGCGGAACGCAAGGCGAGCACGGCAAAGATGAGCCACAGCGAGTCGATGCCGCTCAACATCAGGAGCGCAAGCGTGAGCGTGGCGATAGCGATGGCGGCGTCGGCGCCCATGATGAGGAACTTGCGGTTGTGACGATCCGCCCACACACCGCCAAAGATGGAGATGACAGCTTGCGGCAGGAAGCCAAACACGATGGAGAGCGCCAGTATGGTGCCGTCTTTGGTGGTGAGCGTCAGATACCAGAGCACCGCATACTGCACTAGCGAGGAACCGAACAGCGACACGGTCTGCCCGCCAAGAAACAGGGAGATGTTCCGCACCCAGGCGCGATCATCGACTGCTGGAGCTTCCGGGGTCATCCGGACATTGTGCCGCAAGGCACTGACACGCGCGGGGCGAGCGAAACCCCGCTGCGGCTAAGCCGCTAGCCCTCGACCCCAGCGCGCGCCAAGATGATCTCCCGCACGCGCCCGGCATCGGCCTGGCCGCGCGTGGCCTTCATGACCGCGCCAACGATCGCGCCAACGGCCGCGAGTTTGCCTTCGCGGATCTTGTCGAGAACATCCGGCTGAGCGGCGAGCGCCTCGTCAACGGCCGCCTCAAGCGCACCATCGTCGGAGACAACAACGAGTCCGCGCGCCTCCACCACTTGCGAAGGCGAACCTTCGCCCGCGAGCACTCCCTCAAGCGCCTGGCGAGCCAACTTGTCGTTGATGGTGCCAGCCTCGACCAGGCCCTGCAGTTGGGCAATGTCTTGCGCGGTAACCGGCAAGGCGGTCAGTTCCACTTCGCGCTCGTTGGCGACGCGCGCCAACTCGCCCATCCACCACTTGCGCGCGGCCTGAGCGGACGCACCAGCGGCGATGGTGGAAGCGATGAGGTCCATGGCATCAGCCGCGACCACGTCTCGCATCTCGAGTTCGCTGAAACCCCACTCCTCACGCAACCGCGCGCGCAGCTTGGCGGGGTGTTCGGGAATCGTGCCGCGCAACTGCTCCACCCAGGCGCGCGCAGGTTCCACCGGCAAGAGGTCTGGCTCGGGGAAGTAGCGGTAGTCTTCTGCTTCCTCTTTGGAGCGGCCCGGAGTGGTGGACATCGTGTCCTCGTGCCAGTGGCGCGTCTCTTGGACCACGGGCTGACCCGCGAGCAACAGCTGAGCCTGACGGCTCGCCTCGTGGTGAATGGACCGCTCGATGGCGCGCAGCGAGTTAACGTTCTTGGTCTCCGAGCGCTTGCCGAACGGCACCGCGGACTGTGCCGCAGCGTCGGCCGCTTTGGGGCGCAGCGACAAGTTGACGTCTGCGCGGAGGCTCCCCTGCTCCATGCGGCCGTCGCTGATGCCAAGCCCGCGCACGATGTCGCGAATGGTGGCCACGTACGCGCGCGCCACCTCGGCGGTCCGCGCGCCCATGCCCTCGATGGGCTTGGTCACGATCTCCACGAGCGGCACCCCGCCGCGGTTGTAATCAACGAGCGAGTAGTCGGCTCCCTGGATGCCGCCGGTGCCGCCAACGTGCGTGTTCTTGCCCGCGTCCTCTTCCATGTGCGCGCGCTCGATCTCGATGGTCACCACCACACCGTC
>CAYMRO010000075.1:0-8991 GCA_964392875.1 uncultured Demequinaceae bacterium | reverse complement strand
GGCGAATACGACCTCACCACGGTCATTGGCGGCGATGGGCCCGACGCTGTGGTTGCGTCGGTGCTGCGCGGCACCAATGGCGGGGCTGGCGGCTTTGTGCTGCTCGACACCGCGATCACCCCGGAGCTCGAGCGCGAAGGCTACGCGCGGGACCTGGTGCGCGCCGTGCAGGATGCGCGCAAGGAGGCGGGACTGGACGTCTCTGACCGGATCTCGCTCACCTTGACGGTGCCCCAGGAGCGAGTGGCGGCCGTCCGCGAGCACCAGGAGTTCATCGCGCGCGAGACCCTGGCAACCGCCTTCGACGTGCGCGCGGGTGAGGATCAGGCGATCGAGCTCAGCAAGCGCTGAGCCGTGCTCAGAGCGCGCCCAACTCTCCAACCACGGTGATCGCGACGATCGCACCCGTACCAAGCGCGGGGTTTGGTGTGCCTGGGGGCGGGGCTGCCGGGACGGCGAGTGCCGCGCTTGGAGGCACCGTCTTGGCGGTCCACGCGCGCCCGTCCCAGTAGCGCTTCATGCCTGGCGTGGTGGGATCGGCGTACCAGCCGGCGGCTGGCTTAGCGGGAACGGACATCGGCGACCTCCTGCGATGGTGCCTTCAGTATGGCTGACGAGGCGTCAGCAGCCGCCCTCTTGGGGTGTGCCAGATGGACTGGAATGCATCGTCAGGCCGTCTGCGGTGGCCACCCACACGCAAAAGTCCTCCGCAGAGGCGCCGCCCACTCCGCCCGCGGTGACTCCCGCGCCGGCCGCTACGTTCTGGCCATCGCCGTTCGCGTCCGTGACCACAAACTGGCCTCCTGTGAGCACCACCTTTGGCAGGCTGCCACCGGTGTCCAAGATGGCGGTCTGCACCGCGAGCCGCAGGTTCTGCACGTTTGCGGCTACTGCCGTTGCGTTGGCCTCAGCGGGAGCACTCGTGGCAACCTTGGCGCCGGCTTCAGCGGTGTCTCGCGCTCCGGTCATCATTACGTAGACGCCCGCTCCCGCCACGAGCGCCACCAGGATGATGAGCAACACAACGGGAACGCTGGCGGCGCCGGTGGTCCGCTGGCCGACCGCCACGCGAAGGCGAGAAGTGAACATACGTCGCAGATTAGTCCTCACGAACCGCGTGGGAGCGGACGTGAGATAAAGCCCACGCGCGCCGCGCGGCGTTAGTGAATTGACGAGGACGTGACGGTGAGCGTCTTGCCCTTGAAGAAGATGGGCTTGTACGGCTTGGTGTAGAAGCTCTGGCCGGTGTTATTGGTGGCGGTGGTGCCCGTGATCTTGAGGCTGCCTCTGCGGTTGTTGCTCACAAAGAACACCAACGGTCCGCCGCCGGGAGCCTTGTTGCTGGTGAACTTTGACGTGGCAATGGTGACCGTCTGGGCGCCCGCGCCGTCGTAGTAGACCGCGCCGCCGTTGCCACCTTTGCCTGACGACCCGCCCTTGCCCGTGGCGATGTTTGAGGTGAACTTGGAACCCGTGATGTTCATGGAGGCGCTGAGCGCCGAGATGGCACCGCCGTTGGAGCATTTGTTGCTGGTAAACGTGCTGTTCTTGACCTGCACGGTTGTTTTCATGCCAACCACGCGGATAGCGCCGCCGCCCGCGTCCGAGTGGACCTTCACGCAGATGTTGTTGCTGAACTTCACCTTGGATACTAAGAGTCGGTTGCCACGCATCGCGATGGCACCGCCCCCGCCACCGCCGCCTACGCTCGCCTTGCCTGGCACGCCCTTGGTGGCATTGCCGTTCTTCAGAGTGATGTTCTTGAAGGTGATGAGCAGCGTCTTGTCGTTCTGACACGTGCCGCTTAGCCAGCCAAACGATTCTTCACAACTGTTGGCGTAGAAGATTCCAAACTGGCCCCCGGCGTCGAGCGTGACTTTGCCACCGCCGTCGATGGTCATCTGGGTCAGCGGCTTGCCGCCCTGCCAGGGGTGTTTGCAGTTGTGGGTGTTGCAGGTTCGCAGAGTTGACTTCAGCTTGATGGTCACGGCCTTTGACCCGCAGTTGAAAGAGATGAGGCCGCCAGTGCGCACGGCCGCATGCAGCTTTGCATCCGTGCACGAGCCCGGCGTGCCCGTGCCAATCACCTTGTGCACCACAGGTGCCGTTGCCATCTTGACTGCGGCGGAGGCGGTCTGCGCTGCGCCAAGAGAGACGCCCGCGACTAGACATGCGATGGTCGCCAAAACGGCGGTGGTCCGTCGAACACGCTGAGTAGTCATTGGGGCACAGTAGCGCAAAGGGCACTAACCGGACACCCTCATGAGAGAAACTCAGCGCCCCGCGCGTGGGAGACTTTGACGCATGACCATCGACCTCGGGGGCCTGAGCCTCGATGAGGCGGAGCGCGAAATCTACGCCAGCATCGTTGCCCGCAATCCCGAACACGACTTTGACCCCACCATTGGCCGTGTGCGGGACGCGTGTGCGCTGCTTGGCGACCCGCAAAAGGCCTTCCGGGTCATCCACATCACCGGCACCAATGGCAAGACGTCAACCGCGCGCATGGCGGAGTCACTTGTGCGTGAACACGGACTGCGCACGGGATTGTTCACCTCGCCCCACCTCACCACGGTGCGCGAGCGCATCCAGATTGACGGCGCGCCCATTGGGCAGCAGGAGTTCGTTGACCTGTGGCTGGACGTTGCGCCCATCATCAACCTCGTTGACGAGCGTTCGCGGGCCGCTGGCGGCCCACGGCTGTCCTTCTTTGAGGTCTTCGTGGTCCTTGCCTACGCGGCGTTCGCGGACGCCCCGGTGGATGTGGCGATCGTCGAGGTGGGCATGGGCGGCCTCTGGGACGCGACCAACGTGGCGGACGGCGACGTTGCCGTGATCGCGCCCGTGGCGCTCGATCACGCCCAGTGGCTCGGCGACACCATCGCCCAGATTGCCACCGAGAAGGCCGGCATCATCAAGGATGGCGCTGCGGCCATCATCGCCACCCAGACGGACTCCGCCTTGGACGTCATCGCGGCAGCCGTCAAGGAGCGTGACGCGCGCGCCTACTGGGAGGGCGATCAACTCGAGGTGATGGACCGGCAACCCGGCGTGGGCGGCCAGCTCGTGGCCCTGCGCACCTCCGCCGCCACCTACGAAGACATCTTTGTTCCCCTTTACGGCGAGCACCAGGCGCACAACGCTTTGCTTGCGCTCGCGGCAGTTGAGGCCCTTTTGGCCGACGGTGGCGAGCCTCAGTCTCTTGACGCCGCCACCGTGGAGGCTGGGTTTGCCAACGCCACCTCGCCGGGACGGCTCGAGGCGGTGCGCCGGTCTCCCATGATCGTGGTGGACGCGGCCCACAACCCGCACGGCATCGACGCCCTGGTAGAGGCCATGGGGGAGTCCTTCACCTTTTCCCGGCTAGTTGGCGTGGTGGGGATCCTCGAAGACAAGGACGCGGAGGGGATCTTGTCCGGGCTGGAACCGCTGCTCGATCACGTGGTGATCACCGAAGTTCCCTCGCCGCGCGGACGTGAGCCGCATGAACTGGGGGGCATAGCGTCGGGCATATTTGGCGACGACAGGGTGAGCGTGGCGCCCCGGCTTGCCGAGGCCATCGATGTTGCCACGGGCCTCGCCGAGCGTGATGACGACATGGGCGCCGGCGTGCTCATCGTGGGTTCGGTGCTGCTGGTGGCGCAGGCGCGCGTGCTGCTGGAGGCGGACCGACGGCCCGGTTACGAGGGCAGGAAATGAGCGACGCCGCGGTTCCTGAGGACGCAGTGAACGAGGGCGCGCAGGCACGTCCGCAGCGTTCCGCCCAGCTGACCTTCAAGCAGACGGTGTTGGGGCTGCAGGCGTTTGGCGTGCTGCTGGCAACCACGTTTGTTGCGGGGATGGCGAACGCGGGGGCCGTGGACGCTT
The DNA here is from genome assembly GCA_964392875.1 of uncultured Demequinaceae bacterium. Taxonomy (GTDB): domain Bacteria; phylum Actinomycetota; class Actinomycetes; order Actinomycetales; family Demequinaceae; genus Demequina. The sequence continues at coordinate 5,124 of CAYMRO010000075.1, read as the reverse complement.
CGGCGGGCGTGATCTGGGGGCTGGGGCTCTGGCTCATGGTCATGCTGGGGTATGCCGTGGGGCAGCAGAAGAAGCGCTGGGGCGTGTGGCTGGGTTGGGCGCTGCAAGTGCCGATGCTGGCGGGATTCTTCATTGACCCTGCTATTGCCATCATTGGCGCCATGTTCTTGTTGCTGTGGATCACCGGGTTGCGACTCGGCGGGCGCATTGACCGCGAGCGGGCCGAGCGGCTGGAGGCGGCGCGCGCCGGCGCCACGGAGGCGGCACCGTGAGTGGCTTCTTGTGGCGCATGATTGTGGCGCTCGTGGCGGGCGTCATTGGGATTGCGATGCTCTTCTGGGCTCTTGAAGAGACTGCGCTCGCCGCGTATGCGGCGTCGCTCACTGGAGGCGACGCGACTCCGGCTGCATCAACGTATGTGCTGATGTTCGCGGGACTGGTGGTGGTCAACCTGGCGACGTTCTACGCGCTCACCCGGTGGAGCCGCTACCTGCGCGAGCACCCGCGAACCAAGCAGCTGCCGGTGATCTTGCTTGTTGGGGCAATGCTGCTCGCCGGGGCCGCGGTGGTGATTGGAATTGCGGTGCACTCGGATTGGCTGCACGCCCAAGAGGTGGCACCCACTCAGGTGCGGCAGGGCTTTGTGGCGTACGAGGTGGTGTTCTCAACGTTTGTGGTGGCAACCCTGGTGCTGCTCGCCGTGCGCTGGTCGCCGGGCTACAAACGCAGGCCCATCGAAGACTGACGCGCTAGGCGCGCACCACGGACTGCACGTCAAAGTTGGCCAGGACCTCGCGGCCCCCAAGCGCAGGCAACTCAAGGAGGAACGAGAACTGCACGCTCGCCGCGCCGCCTGCCACGAGCATCGCCGCCACCGCGCTCGCGGTGCCGCCCGTTGCCAAGACGTCGTCAATGACCAGGATGTGTTTGCCAGAAATCCCCTCCGGCGAGACCACCAGTTCTGAAGCGCCGTACTCAATCACAGCGTCGGCCTCAAGTAATTCCCCTGGCATCTTGCCCTTTTTGCGCACCATTGTCATGCCAACGCCAAGCGTCTGCGCCACCACGGGAGCAAAGATGAAACCGCGGGCGTCGACGCCGGCTACCAAGTCAACTGCAGCGTTGGCCGGGGGCATGAGCTGGATGCATGCGTCGCGGAAGACGTCTGGGCTCGCCAGAATGGGTGAGATGTCAAAGAAGAGGATCCCTGGCTGGGGAAAGTCCTGGAAGGTGGCGAAGTCCGCGAGCGTGATCACGAGCCAATAGTGCCACCGGTGGTTGGGGGTGGGTGTCGGGTGTCGGGGTGGGGCGGGGACGTGAAGGCGCGAGGTTTCACGAGGCGGAGCCCGGGCTGGTCCCTCTGGGGCGTGAAAATTGCGCGTCCAGGGGGACGTAGCGCGGTTTGATCCCTCTGGGCGGTGAATGGGGGGCACGGGGAATAGGCCCGGCGTGACTCACTGTGCCCACAGGGACCCTTGGAAGTCCACCGAAGGTAGGCTCCTGGCATGACCGAACGCACCCTCATCCTTGTTAAGCCCGACGGCGTAGCCCGCGGCCTCAGCGGGGAGATCCTGCGCCGCGTGGAGGCCAAGGGCTACACGCTCGCGGCCGTGGAGCTGCGCACCGCCACCCCAGAGCTGCTTGCGGAGCACTACGCGGAGCACGTGGGTAAGCCCTTCTACGGCCCGCTCGTTGAGTTCATGCTCAGTGGCCCGACGCTCGCAATAGTTGCCGAGGGAGACAGGGTTATCGAGGGGTTCCGTTCGCTGGCGGGGGCCACCGATCCCACCACCGCGGCGCCCGGCACCATTCGCGGCGACCTGGGGAGGCAGTGGCCGGTTGCGGTGTTGCGGAACCTCGTCCACGGCTCGGACTCGGTGGAAAGCGCCCAACGCGAGATCGGCATCTGGTTCCCTGGGGTGAACGCATGAGCCGCCGCGATCGCCTTGAGCATGGGCTAGAGAGGGGCCTGTTCGCCACTCGCTGGCTGCTCGCCCCGCTCTATGTTGGGCTCGTCATTGGGCTGTTCCTTGTGGTCGTCACGTTCTTTGTGACGCTCGTGGATGTCATCTCGCACCTTGAGTATCTGGGGGCATCGGGCGAGAAGACGCTCGCGGGTCCCGAGGAGATCACGGTCGCGATCCTGTCGCTGCTCGACATCGTTCTCATCGGAAACCTCATCCTGATAGTGATCTTCGCGGGCTACGAGAACTTCGTCTCCCGCATGGCCTCCGCCGACGAGTCCGAGGACAAGCCATCGTGGATGGGCCACGTGGACTTCTCTGGCCTCAAGATGAAGCTCATCAGCTCGCTCGTGGCGATCTCGGCGATTCTGCTGCTCAAGGATTTTGTCAACGTTGGCAATGCGGACAAGGACTCCGCAGTGGATTACAAGGCGATCGGCTGGCAGATCGGCATCCACTTGACGTTCGTGTTCTCCGGCCTCATCTTCTCGATCATGGACTACTGGTCCGCCAAGCGCCTCAAGGTGCTCGCGGAACTGCACTCGCCGGACGTCGCGAACGCAGCCACGGAACCGTTCGACCCCGACGCGGCCTGAGCGGCACCCCCGCCAGACTTCACTAGTCTTTCTCCATGCACCTCAAGTCGTTGACGCTGCGGGGCTTCAAGTCCTTCGCGTCCGCGACCACTCTCGACTTTGAGCCCGGCATCACCTGCGTGGTGGGCCCCAATGGCTCCGGCAAGTCCAACGTGGTCGACGCGCTCGCGTGGGTCATGGGCGAGCAAGGCGCCAAGACGCTCCGCGGCGGGCAGATGGCGGACGTCATCTTTGCGGGCACCGCCGGCCGCGCACCCCTGGGCCGCGCCGAGGTTTCCCTCACGATCGACAACACCGATGGCGCCCTGCCAATCGACTACACCGAAGTCACGATCACGCGCACCCTCTTCCGTTCCGGCGGCTCGGAATATGCGATCAACGGCTCCGCGTGCCGCCTCCTGGACATCCAGGACCTGCTGAGCGACTCGGGCCTTGGCCGCGAGATGCACGTCATCGTTGGACAGGGCCAGCTCGACGCCGTGCTGCGCGCCACCCCTGAGGAGCGCCGCGGCTTCATCGAGGAGGCCGCGGGCATCCTCAAGCACCGCAAGCGCAAGGACAAGGCGCTCCGCAAACTCGACGCCATGCAGGGGAACCTCACGCGCATCCAGGACCTCACGGCGGAGATTCGCCGCCAACTGGGCCCCCTGGGCCGGCAGGCGGAGGTGGCTCGCCAGGCGCAGACCATTCAGATTGAGGTTCGTGACGCACGCTCGCGCTTGCTGGCCGACGATATTGCCCAGTTGAGCGACGCACTCACCAAGGAGACGGCCGACGAGACGGCGCTGCTTGAGCGCCGAAAGGTAGTTGAGGCGTCGCTCGCCGAGGCGCGGGGGCGTCTGGCGGACCTTGAGCGCGCATCCGCCGAGGCCACGCCCGCGCTCACCAAGGCGAATGACCTCTACTACCGCCTCAGCAGCATCAGGGAACGCCTCCGCAACCTCGAGACGCTCGCTCAGGAGCGGCTGCGCATGCTCGGCACCGCGGTGGTGCAAACCACGCCAGCGGACCTCGTGGACCTTGACGAACAGCTCACGCGCGCCCGGGCCGCCCAGGCAGAGCTTGATGCCGAGGTGGCCGCGGCCCAGGCGGCCCTTGAGGCCGCGGAGGCCGCGCGGGCGGAGGCGGAGCAGCACGCTGCGGCATCGGAACGGCATCTCGCGGACTTACTGCGCTCGGTTGCGGATCGGCGCGAGGGTGTTGCGCGCCTCGCGGGCGACGTGGCCGCACGGCGCTCGCGCGTGGAGTCAACGGAGGCCGAGATTGGGCGCCTGCGCGAGTCCCTCGCCGCGGCGGAACGTCGCGCCCACGACGCGAGCACCGAGTTTCAGCACCTCGAGACCACGGTCACGGATGTGGAGGACGGCGAAGAGGACCTTGACGAACTCTTCGAGGCCGCCTCCGAGGCATGGGAGGCCGCCAAGGCGGAACTCTCCCGTCTCAAGGAAGTGCTCAACGGCGCCATGCGCGAACGCGACACGTGGGCAGCGAAGGCGGAGGCGCTGGACCTTTCCCTAGCTCGCAAGGACGGCGCGGGTGCGCTCCTCGCGTCTGGCTCACGCACCGTTCGCGGTTCCGTTGCCTCGCTCATCGAGGTCAGCGACGACGCGGAAGACGCGATCGCGGCGGCGCTTGGCGGCCTCGCTGATGCGCTCGCGGTTGATTCCGTGGAGCACGCCGTGGACTCAATCAGGTGGCTCCGCGACGAGGATGCCGGCCGCGCATGGTTCATGATCGCCGACCCGTCTGCCAAGGTGGACAACCCCAAGGTGAGCCTTCCCGCGGGAGCCAGCTGGGCGTCGGACCTCATCTCCGGCTCCGCGCAAATAGTGGACACCGTGCGCGCCTTTGTGAGCGGTGTGGTCGTTGTTGATGACCTCGCCGCCGCTCGCTCGCTCGTGGCGAGCAACAAAGGCATTGTCGCCGTGACCCGGCGCGGCGACTTGCTGGGGGAGCGCAACGCATCGGGTGGCGCAGGTGACGCGCCCAGCGTGCTCCACATGCAAGCCGCGCTTGACGACGCGCGGGAGCACCGCGACGCGGCCGCCGCTGAGGTGGAGAAGACATCCTTCGCGATTCGTGCGGCCGAGGACACCGAAGCGAGCACGCACGCGCGCCACGACGGCGCACTGGAACGGCTCAACGAGTCCGACGCTCGCATGGCTGCGGTTGCCGAGCAACTTGGGCAGTTTGGCGCCCAGGCGCGCGCGGCAACGGCAGAAGCGGAGCGCCTCACCCCGCAGATTGAGGCCGCGCACGCGCGCATGGAGGCCGATCAAGCCGAGCTCACGAGCCTCACCGAGCGGCTGCGCGCCGCGCAAGCGGAGCCGGAACAGACGCAAGCGGAGACGGGCACGGCCAACGAGAAGAGAGACGCGGACGCCGCGTCGGCCACCGCCGCGCGCGCCCCCGAGACCGAGGCGCGGCCCGCGCTGCGCACGGCAGAGCAGCGCGCTCGCGGCTCTTCGAGGCATTCCGCTCGAGCAAGCGCCAGGCCGGCGGCATGGGCCTCGGGCTCAGCATCAGCCGCGGCATCTGCGAGAGCCACGGCGGCGAGCTCTATT
>CAYMRO010000074.1:0-9113 GCA_964392875.1 uncultured Demequinaceae bacterium | reverse complement strand
CGTGGGCCTCATTGGTCCGGACCGCCGCGTCCGGATCCTGCGCCTCCGCCTCGAGCACCAGCACGGGCACGCCGCGGCGCTCCAAACTTGCGCGAGTGCTCGCGTAGGTGGAGAAGCCGTGCAGGAGAAAGCAGACGTCGAGCGGGATGCGCGAGAGCGCCTGATCATGGCCGGGAGTTCCAAAGGGTGGCACAAACAGCACAGCCATGCCGAGCGTGTGAAGCCCGTCCGCAATGCCCTCGATGAGTTGCAGTTGGAACGGGTCGCGGAACGAATCATCCAACCCGCTCGCGGAGACTATTCCGGCAACCTTTGACAGCATCAGGTCGCATGCAGGGTCATATCCCAGGTCCAGGGCCGCCTCAGTAACGCGTCTGCGAGTGCGCGCAGCGATGCGCGGGTCTCCACGCATCGCCCTGGACGCCGTGGACTTGGCCACGTATGCGCGACGCGCCACGTCCTCCAATGTCACGCGCCCCATCAGGGCACCGGACCGGTGGTGGTCCCCAGCAGCACGTATTGCGGCACTCGGAACGGCGTGGGGGCGCGGCCCGCCAGCACCGCCGCTCCAAATGCGGCAAGCAGCATCCCCTTCTGAGTTCCGCTTTGCAGCACCGTGGTGAGCCGGTGCGGGGCGAGCGTGGGCAGGTCAACGCCGTCCCAACCGGTCACGGAAAGGTCTTCCGGCACCCTGATGGAGCGCTCCCGTGCGGCCACCATGACGCCTGCGGCGAGCATGTCGCTTAGGCACACAACGGCGGTTGGGCGTGGGTGCAGATCCAGCAGCACCCTGCCCGCTGCGAGGCCCTCGCCGATGGTCGACGCCCTTGCCTCGTAGACCGCAAACGGCGTAACTCCCGCCTCCGCTATCCCACGCAGGCGGTCGCGCGCATAAAGGGCCTGAGCCGATTCCCACCGGGCATCGGCCACGAGGCCCGCTCGGACGTTGTAGCCGGAGCGCTGTGTCAGGACCGCGATCCGCTCGTGGCCAAGGCCCACCACGTGACTCATGAGCTCGCGCATGGGTGTGACGTCGTCCGTCCGCACAGCGGCAATGGGTCCATCGAGCGTTGATTGCAGATGGACGGTGGGGATGCCGCGCATGCGCAATGCCTCTGAGGTGGCATGCGCAGGTTCGGCGAGGCTCAGGTAGAACACGATGTCGACTGCCGCGTTGTCATAGGCGCACGCGGCACCCGGTCCCTGCTCGGCAGGAAGCACCTCGATGCCAAACCCCATTGGCGTCAATTCCCCGGCAAGCCCGCGCAGAATCTCCAGTGTGTGCGCGCAGCTGAGCGCGTTGACAGGCGTGTCGTGCAGCACCACCCCTGCCACGCCAACCCGCTCCGCCTTGGGAACTCGAACCCCGCTCGGCACGGCGTAGCCCAGTTGGTCCGCCGCAGCGCGGACCCTGGCAATGGTCTCCGCGGCAAATCCATCTCCGTGACGCAAGCAGATCGATGCTGCAGATATGGACACACCCGCGCGCTCGGCGACATCTCGCAGCCGCACGCCCGTCACGATTGGCTCTCCGCACTCGGTGCTCCGTCAGGGACCGCGCGGGGTGGCCCCAAGGTGGTGCCATCCCGCACCGCGAGCTTCATGGCCGACGGCTCTGGACCCTCTCCCGCAATGGCCGCGAGGATATGGTGCGCCGCGCGCCGCCCCTTTTCGTACCCGTCCTGCAGCACGCTCGTAAGGACGTGGGGTGCAATGAGCGGTAACTCGAGTCCGTCAAAGCCGGTCACGGAGACGTCTTGCGGCACCCGAATGTCGCGCCGCTCAAGGGCGCTCAATACGCCTGCTGCCAAGACATCGGATTGGCACGCGATGAGGGTGGGGAGCTCGGCAAGCATGACGATGGCCTCCCCCGCGCGCTCACCTTCGGCAACGCTCGAAGCCTCTGTCTCGTAGACGGCGGAGACCCCAAGTCCCGCCTCGTGGATCGCCTCGAGTCGCTGCCGTACGGCTTGCGACGGCACGTCTGCTTGGGCGGGAATGGGCACAAACCCACGCCGGCGTCGGCCTCCTCCAAAGGGCAGGGTGACCACGAGCGCCTCGCTGTGCCCCAGCGCGATCATGCGCGAGACCAGGTGACGCATGCCGTCGAAATCCAGCCACATGACGCCCGGTACGGTGTCCCCCGGGCGCGGCTCCAGCGAAATCGCTGGGAGCGCGCGCCGTTCGACTACCGCGAGCGCCGCCCCCAGCGCGGCCGGACTGTGAACCAGCACCACGCCGTCCATTGGGGCGCTCGCGAGCAGTGCGACATTGCGCGACAGATCGGGAGGCGGCAGGAATGTGGCCGTCGCGTGTGCCTGCTCGAGGGTGTCCAGGAGGCCCGTCATCACCGTCACTTGGAACGGATCCGTGAGGAGTTCCTCGAGACCAACGGCGGCAACCACCCCCACGTGAATGGCCGTCTCCCCGTGGGGCGCTCGCGGCGTGGCGCGCCTCTGGGGCGCGTGCAGTGGCTGATATCCCAGCGCGCGAGCCGCCGCCTCAATGCGGATGCGAGTTCCTTCAGCCACTCGCGGCGAGCGCCGCAGCGCGAGCGATGCGGTGGCAAGGCTCACACCGGCCCTGTCCGCCACGTGCGCTAGCCGTGCGCGCGGTGCTCTCGCTGGCATCGTTGCCCCCGGGGAAAGTTCGTGAAAGTTTTATTGAAGACTCCGCGGCTGATTCTGGCGTAGCGGCGAGGGAGTGTCTATAGGGGCGGGAACCCTGCGACCGGTTGGGCGTTTCGCGCGCGTTGCATTGCCCGACGCTGGCCGGGCTGTGGCACGAGCCGTCGCCTTACGCGAGTGCGCGCTGGGTCTCGCGGGGCGCTAAAAGTTTCCTAAAACTTTGCAACCGCGCGTAGTTGAATCCTTCGCAAAGATTTTTTCAGCGCGCCAAGTTTTGGAGAGTGCCAGCGCTCGCCGCGCGTTGCCACTCCGTCCCGCGCAGTTGATGTGCCCCTCGCCTGCCCCTAGCGTCGGCGACGGAGCACAAACGACCCGCGCGCCACAGCCCGGGGCACAACCGTCGCGCGAGGCAACGCTGAAGACTGCATTGGCGTTACTCGACGCGGCGTTCTCCAGGGATGCAACCCCTGGGGAACCTCTGCCGGGTGCGCGGCGCCAGCTCCCTCAGCGTTGGCGCCGCGCGCTTGCAGCCTCGCCCCAACACCCGCAACGTGTCTAAACTCATCGAATGGCCATTATTCCTACTTAACAGAGAGGGATTTGGGTAGTGTCAATCGCGCATGTGTGTAACACTTGCCGCCATGACGAGCCAGAGCACTCTCCGCGGAGCGGTTTCCGCGCGCCTCGGCACCGTCATGTGTCCCATGGCCTGACCGCCACAGGACTGTCCCAAATCCTTGGCGCTCGGCCTCAACTGGGCGTGATGCCCGGCTGGCCGGTGCCTGACATCGCGAGGAGCGCTGGTGAGTTCCACCACCGAAATCACCCCCGAGGCTCCAGCGCGCGCCGCCGCGCCGCTGACGGAGACCGAGGAGCGCCACCGCCACCGCGAAGAGGCGCGCCTCATCCGCACGCGCGAGGCCGCGGCGCGCAAGGACACGGTCAATAAGGACGGCCAATGGGCACTGGGCGATAGGACGCCGCTCAACCCCAACGAGGAGATGAAGTCCGTAGGCGACCCCCTCGAGGTGCGCCAGCGCATCGAGAACCTCTATTCCAAGTGGGGCTTCTGGTCTATTCCCCCTGGTGATCTGCGCGGCAGGTTCCGTTGGTGGGGTCTGTACACACAGCGTCGGCCCGGCATCGATGGTGGCAAGACCGCCATCCTTGAACCGCACGAACTCGACGACGAATACTTCATGCTGCGCGTCCGGTCAGATGGCGGGCAGCTCTCCGCTGCGCAAGCGCGCACCATCGGCGAGATCTCGCGCGACCTGTGCCGGGACACCGCCGACGTCAGCGACCGCCAAAACATCCAACTGCACTGGGTGCGCATCCAAGACGTGCCGGACATCTTCCGCCGCATCGAGTCCGTTGGCCTCATGAGTGCAGAGGCATGCGGTGACGTCCCGCGCGTGATTCTCGGCTCCCCCGTGGCCGGTGTGGCCAAGGGCGAGCTCATTGACCCCACTCCGCAAATGCAGCAGATCAAGGATCTGTACATCGGCAACCCAGAGTTCTCCAATTTGCCGCGCAAGTTCAAGACCGCCTTCTCCGGCATGCCCGTCCCAGACATCCTCCACGAGGTGCAAGACATCGCGTTCTGCGCGGTGGAGCACCCTGAGTTGGGTGTTGGCTACGACCTGTGGGTGGGCGGCGGTCTGTCCGTGAACCCCATGCTCGGCGGCCGCCTGGGCGTGTTCGTGAAGCCCGAGATCGCGCACGAGGTGTGGAAGGGCGTCACGAGCATCTTCCGTGACTACGGCTACCGCCGTTTGCGCAACCGCGCTCGCCTCAAGTTCTTGGTCAAGGACTGGGGTCTGGAGAAGTTCCTGCAGGTGTTGCAGGACGAGTACCTCCACTTTGAGCTTCCCAAGGGTCCCGCCCCGCTCGAGTCCACGCCGGCCAATCGCGGAGACCACGTTGGCATCCACGAGCAGGCGGACGGCCTCTACTACGTTGGCGTGGCACCCGTTGCCGGCCGCGTCTCCGGCACCACGCTCGTGCGGATCGCGGAAATCGCGGAGGCGGCCGGCTCCGACCGCATTCGCCTCACCCCACTGCAGAAGATCCTGATCCTCGACGTGCCGGAAGCCAACGTCAGCGACGTGGTCAACGGCCTGCGCGCCCTGGAGCTCGAATCCAGCCCCGGCGAGTTCCACCGCAACGTCATTGCGTGCACGGGCATCGAGTACTGCAAGCTCGCGATCGTGGAGACCAAGGCCACGGCGCGCGAGGTGGTCAAGAAGCTCGACGCGATCTTCCCCACCATCGATACCCCCATCACCGTGCACGTCAACGGTTGCCCCAACTCTTGCGCGCGCGTGCAGATTGCGGACATCGGCTTCAAGGGCCAGTTGGTATTGGACGACGCTACGGGCGAGCAGGTGCCCGGGTACCAGGTGCACTTGGGTGGCCGGCTTGGGCGCGGCGAGGACAACGACTTTGGGCGCAAGATTCGCGCCCACAAGGTCAAGGCCGACGGCATGCCCGACTATGTGGAGCGCGTCACCAAGAACTTCCTCGCTACACGCGAAGACGGCGAGCAGTTCTCCGATTGGGCCTTCCGAGTGGATGAGGAGCTTCTCAAATGACCGCCTCTCTCACCTCAGCCAACCCCGCCGTGTGGAACGCGGAGACGTGTGCGGAGGTCAACGCGCGCCTCGAGGACGCCACGGCGGAAGAAATCGCTGATTGGGCGGTGGCGACGTTCGGCGCCCGCCTCGCCGTAGCGTCGTCCATGCAGGACACGATCTTGCCCCACATGTTTGGCAAGCGCCTTGCCGGCGTGGACGTGCTGTTCCTGGAAACTGGCTATCACTTTGCGGAAACCATCGTCACGCGTGACGATGCGGCCAAGCGCTTCCCCATCACGGTGGTCAACGTGATGCCGCAGAAGACCGTCGCCGAGCAAGACGCCGAGTTTGGCAAGGACCTCTTTGCACGCGACCCCAACTCATGCTGCTTTATGCGCAAGGTGGACCCGCTCGCGCGGTCCCTGCAGGGGTACGACGCTTGGGTGACGGGCGCCCGCCGCGTTGACGCCGCGACACGTGCGCAGATGCCCGTGGTGACGTGGGATGACAAGCACGGACTTGTGAAGATCAACCCCCTCGCCGCGTGGAGCGATTTCCAAGTGGAGATCTACCAAACTGCCAACGGCTTGCCGCGCAATCCGCTCGTTGCGCAGGGCTATCCCAGCATCGGCTGCGAGCCGTGCACGCGCAAGGTGGCGGCCGGCGAGGACCCTCGCTCCGGTCGCTGGGCGGGCAGTGACAAGACCGAATGCGGGATCCACACGTGAGCATCGAGACGGAGAACCCCGTGGCCACGAGCCCAGACCACGCCCCAGCCGCCGCGCCCGATACCCGCGGCGCGCTCGACACGCTTGCCGCGCTTGAGGCGGAGGGCATCCACATCATCCGCGAGGCGGTTGCCACCTCGCGCAAGCCCGTCATTCTCTTCAGCGGCGGCAAGGATTCCGTGGTGGTATTGCACTTGGCGGCGAAGGCCTTTTGGCCCGCGCGCGTTCCGGTGGAGCTGCTGCACGTGGACACGGGGCACAACTTCCCCGAGGTGTTGGCGTTCCGCGATGCCACTGTTGAGCGGCTAGGCCTGCGCTTGCAGGTGGCGTCCGTTCAGGACTACATCGACGACGGCCGCCTGCGTGAGCGTCCCGACGGCACGCGCAATCCTCTCCAGACTGTGCCGCTGCTGGACGCCATCACGGGCCACGGCTACGACATCGTGTTTGGCGGCGCTCGCCGCGACGAGGAGAAGGCGCGGGCAAAGGAGCGCGTGGTTTCGCTGCGCGACGAGTTTGGCCAGTGGGATCCGCGCAACCAGCGCCCGGAGCTGTGGAACCTCTACAACACGCGTCACCTCCCCGGCCAGCACGTGCGCGTCTTCCCGCTCAGCAACTGGACGGAACTGGACGTGTGGCGGTACATCGAGCGCGAGAACCTCGAGTTGCCCAGCCTGTACTTTGCCCACGAGCGCGAGGTGTTCGAGCGGGACGGCATGTTGCTCACTCCGCACCCCGCGGTGCCCGTTCGCGAAGCCGACGTTGTGGCCACCAAGTCCGTCAGGTACCGGACGGTGGGTGACGCCTCCTGCACGGGTGCGGTTGAGTCCGCCGCCGTCACCGTTGCGGACGTGATCGCCGAGGTTGCGGCCACGCGCGTCACCGAGCGTGGCGCCACTCGCGCGGACGACCGCATGAGTGAAGCGGCCATGGAAGATCGCAAGAAGCAGGGGTATTTCTAGTGAGTACGCTTACTGAATCACAGCCGTCAGCACAGCGCGCCACCTCGCTGTTGCGCTTCGCCACGGCAGGCTCCGTTGACGACGGCAAGTCAACGCTCGTTGGTCGCCTGCTCTACGACACCAAGTCGATTCTCGCCGACGCCTACGAGGCCATGGAGCGCGTGAGCCGTGCCCGCGGCGGCGAGACCGTTGACCTCGCACTGCTCACCGATGGCTTGCGCGCCGAGCGCGAGCAGGGCATCACGATCGACGTCGCATACCGCTACTTCTCCACTCCAGCGCGCACCTTCATCCTCGCCGACTGCCCTGGCCACGTGCAGTACACGCGCAACACCGTGACGGGGGCGTCCACCGCGGACGCGCTGATTGTGCTCGTTGACGCGCGCCATGGCGTTGGCGAGCAGACCCTGCGCCACTTGGCCGTTGCCGCGCTGCTTCGTGTTCCGCACGTCATCGTTGCCGTTAACAAAATTGACCTCGTGGACTACGCAGAGGCGCCGTACACGCGCATTGCCGCTGAGGTAGCGGAGCATGCGGCCAAGCTCGGCATGCCAGACGCCATCGCGGTTCCCGTGAGCGCCCTCGTTGGCGACAACGTGGTGGAGCGCTCCACCCGCACGCCTTGGTACAACGGCCCCACGGTGCTCGAGCTGCTGGAAAGCGTGCCGGGCGCGGACGAGCTCGCGGCAATCGCCACAGGCGGTTGGCGCGTCCCCGTCCAGTACGTATTGCGCCCACAAGAGGCCGCGGTCAGCCCCGAGTTCACGGAGTACCGCGGCTACGCCGGCCAGGTCACCGAGGGAACGGTGCGCGTAGGCGACGCCGTGGTGGTGCAGCCCTCTGGCCAGCGCACGGTAGTGGCGGGCATTGATACGGCCGACGGTCCACTCACCGAGGCGGTTGCCGGCACCTCGATCTCCATTCGGCTTGCGGACGACGTTGACGTGGCACGCGGTGACCTGCTGAGCGCAGCAGGTGATGCCGCGTTGCCGGTCAAGAACTTCGTTGCCCACGTGGCATGGCTCGCTCAGCGGCCGTTGCGATTGCGCGAGCGCGTGCTGGTGCAACACGGATCGGCGCTCGTGCAGGCCCTCGTGGTTGGCATGGAAGGCAAGCTCGACATCTCGCTCCCCGGCGGCACTCTCGACGCCTCGATCATTCCAGGCGAGGAGCTTGAGCTCAATGACATTGGCGTGGTGACGCTGCAACTGGCGCAGCCGCTCGCGATCGAGGACTACGACGCCCACCGTAGAACTGGCGCGTTTTGCCTCATCGACCCTCAAGACGGAAACACCCTCGCCGCGGGCACCGCCCGCGCCGCCGTTCCCGGCACCGGCGTGGATGGATACCTGACAATCTAGCCACCACGCGCTCAACTGGCCCCCTTGGTGGCTGAGAGAATGAGCACGTGACGAGCGCACCCTTGAACCGCAGCGGTCTGCTGTTTGGCGCATCGGCCTATTTGGTGTGGGGCGTCTTTCCGCTCCTCATGCACGCGCTCATCCCGGCGGGAGCAGTTGAGATTACTGCGCAGCGAGCGGTGTGGTCGCTCGTGGTCTGCTTTGGCATAGTCGCGGCCGTGCGGGGCTGGTCCCGGTTGCGCGTAGCGCTCACCACCTGGCGCACTCTCGCCACTCTCGCAGTGGCCGCCGTCTTCATCGCGGCCAACTGGCTGGTCTACGTGTTCGCCGTGGTGACCGATCAGGTCAACGCCGCGTCGCTCGGCTACTACATCAACCCCCTTGTGACCGTGGCGCTAGGCGTGGTGGTGCTTGGCGAGCGGCTACGACGCATGCAGGTGATCGCGGTGGGGATCGCCATGGTTGCGGTGGTCATCGTTGGGCTCGAGACCGGCGGGTTCCCGTGGATCTCCCTGGCGCTCGCCTTGTCCTTTGGGTTCTACGGCCTCATCAAGAAGCGCGTTGGCGGGCACGTGGATGCGATTACGGGGCTCACCGTGGAGACCATGGTGCTCGCCCCGTTTGCAGTGCTTGCTCTCGTGTGGATTCACAACTCGGGCCGCCAAACCTTTGGCGAACGCGGGGCGCCCGGTCTGGGTCTAGGTCACGACCTGCTCATAGTCTCCACCGGGATCGTCACCGCAGGCGCCCTGCTGCTCTTCGCGGCCGGAGCCGCACGGTTGCCGCTCAACGTCACGGGCCTCTTGCAGTACATCGCTCCAACCATGATGTTCATGCTCGCCGTGTGGTACTTCCACGA
>CAYMRO010000073.1:0-9255 GCA_964392875.1 uncultured Demequinaceae bacterium | reverse complement strand
GCGGAGGGCCGCGAGGAGTTGGCGCGGTGGCAGGCCACGCCTGTCGCATACACGCCAGAGCGCGACCAGGCGCATCTTGTTGCGGCGTACTTTGAATGGGGAACTCCCGCATCCGCGCGCGCTCGCCTCACCGAGCACATCGCCTTCTACACCCACGTGCGTGCCACCGCGGAAAGTCAGGCACGGGAGATTCGCGACCGCACCAGCCCCACGCTGCAGCGTCGCTTCGCCGTGACGGATACCGCGGACTGGGAGCGGATCGCGGAGTTCAAGGTTCTCGCGTATGAGGGCAAGATCGCGCGCGCGAATGCGGAGATCGCCTGGGCCCAGAAGGCACTCGCCTACGTGTCCCAACTCCACACCGGTGACCAAACCAGCGAGTGAGCGTGCGGGTAGGGGCTCGCGCTCCCTAGAATCAGGTTGAGCCGTAGGAGGGCCCATGACAACGGATGTTTCGCCAAAGACCGTCACACCCTGGTGGGCCATGGAGCCCGACGCTGTGGCGGCTGAGCTCGGAAGTGGGCTTTTGGGCCTCACGGGCGCGGACGCCAAAGAGCGACAGGCAAAATACGGGCTCAACCAGTTGACGGCAGCGAAGTCTGCGACGTTCGCACAGTTGTGCCTCAAGCAGTTCATCGACCCCATGAACCTGATGCTCACCGCGGTGGTGATTATTTCCCTCGCAATTGGGGAGGCTGGCACCGCCATCATGGTGTTGGTGCTCGTGCTGTTCAATGTGCTCTCAGGTGCCCGCCAGGAGCAGAAGGCGCAGGCGAGCGTGGACGCTCTTGCGACCATGCAAGTGCCACAAGTGCGGGTGCATCGCGACGGTGCCATCATCACTGTGCCTGCGCCGGAGCTCGTCCCTGGCGATCTCATAGAACTCGAGGCGGGTGACATAGTCCCCGCGGATGCGCGCATCATTCGCGCCACCACGGTGGAGACACAGGAAGCCTCGCTGACGGGCGAGTCAACGCCCATCGAGAAGTCCGCGGCCAGCCTCGCCAAGGAAGACGCGGTGCTAGGCGACCGTGCGTCGATGGTTTACCAGAACACTTCCGTCACGCGCGGCACCTTGCAGGCGGTGGTTGTCGCCACCGGCATGACCACCGAGATGGGCGCCATCGCCACGATGCTCGCGAACGTGGAGCGGGTGCGATCGCCGCTGCAAAAGGAGTTGGGTGCCCTCACCAAGGTCATCGGCGGCGTGGCGTGGGGCGCGGTTGCTGTGATCATCGCGATTGGGCTTGTGCGTGGCCAGACCTTCACCGAGTTGATGTTGCTGGGAACGGCAGTGGCGATCTCCGCCATCCCAACGGGCATGCCAACCTTTGTGCAACAGATGCTCGCGTGGGGCGCCAACCAGCTCGCGTCGTCAAAGGCGATCATCGCGTCCCTCAATGATGTTGAGACCCTTGGCGCCACGAGCGCCATCTGCTCGGACAAGACGGGCACGCTCACCATGAACGAGATGACGGCGCGCTCTGTGTGGATCGGTGGCCGTACCTTCACCGTTGACGGCGCCGGCTACTCCTTTGACGGCGTGGTCCGCACCGCCGATGGCGCGCCGCTGGACACAGGCCGCGCGCTCCCGCTGGCGCTTGCGCTCCCCAATGACGCAACGGTCAGCGCAGACGGGGTGGTCATCGGAGACCCCACCGAGGCGGCCTTCGTTGTACTGGCACAGAAGCTCGGCGTTGATGTGGCGGAGGCCAAGCGCGAATTCCCGCGCCTTGGCGAGGTTCCGTTTGACTCCGACTACAAGTTCATGGCAACCGTCCACAAGGTGAATCTCGATGGCACGGAGCGCATGGTGCTCCTTGCAAAGGGTGCACCCGACGTCCTGCTTAAGCGTTCCACGGATGCCATCGTTGACGTCAACGAGCGCGCGCCCATCGCGAAGTTTGCTGACGCTGTCACCACCGAAATTGAGTATCGCTCCTCGCAAGGCTTGCGCACGCTCGCGCTGGCGATTCGTCAGGTGGACGCCAAGGATGAAGCCAAGGTGCTCGCTGACCCCATGGCCGCGGTGCAGGGACTGACGTTCGTGGCCGTGGTGGGCATCGTTGACCCGCTGCGCCTCGAGGCAAAGCTCGCCGTGGAGGAGGCCAACGCTGCAGGAATCACCGTCCGCATGATCACGGGCGACCACGTAGTTACCGCGGCCGCCATCGGCAAGGAGCTCGGTCTCACCGGCGAAGGCATGGCCGGAGTGGACTTTGCCGCAGCCTCGGATGAAGAGATCGATTCCAAGCTGGATCAGCTCTCCGTCTTTGGCCGCGTCACGCCGCAAGACAAGCTGCGACTGGTGCAACGCCTCCAGAACCGCGGCGAGGTAGTTGCCATGACCGGCGACGCCGTGAACGACGCCGCTGCGATCAAGCAGGCGGACATTGGCGTGGCGATGGGATCCGGCTCCGAGGTCACCAAGCAGGCCGCCAAACTGGTCCTCACCGACGACAACTTCGCAACGCTCGTGCACGCAGTGCGGCTTGGCCGCGCGGTGTACCAAAAGATCGCCAACTACCTCACGTTCCAGATGGGCCAGCTCATCTCGCTGATCCTGTTGTTCCTGGTAGCGAGCGTCTTCAACGTCAACAACGGCATGGCCCTCACCGCAGTCCAGGCGCTCGTGCTGAACTTTGTGGTCGCCATCTTTGCGGTCATCGTCATCATCATGGAGCCAGAGCAGGCGGGCCTCATGCAGCGCCCCCCGCGCGACGTCTCCAAGGGCATCGCCAACGGCACCAACATTGTGCGCTGGCTGCTGTACGGCGCGGCACTGTTCATCGCGTCGTTCCTGCCCATGTGGGTATTTGGCGCCGATCTCAACCCAGACGGGCCAGCCTCGTACCCCATGACCATGACGTTTGTGATCATGGGTCTTGGCACCATCGGCTCCGCCGTGGCGCTGCGTCGCGATCCCGACTACGGCTTCAAGGCACCGTGGGGCAAGGCAATCGTGTGGCTTGTGTGGCCCGTCCTCACGCTCATCCTGTGCACTCAGCTCGACTTCTTGCAGAACTGGCTCGATCTGACCGCGCTCAGCCCCAACCAGTGGCTCATCTGCATTCTGCTGGCGCTCTTCGTTGTGATCGTCATCGTGGCGGACACTGCGTTGCGCAACAAGAAGGCAAAGGCGCAGCTCGCTGCGGCGCCGGCCGCAACCGTCCAGGAGGCCGTGGACCCCGCCCGCGCTCGCGCCTAGACTTGGGGGCATGACAGCCACCGACGTAGACGTGGAGCAGGCGGTCCTTGAGGCCTGCCGCCGTGCCAAGGTAGCCTCGCGCGCCCTCGCCACCGCAACCCGGGCAACCAAGGATGCGGCCCTGGAGGCAATGGCCGACGCTCTGGTCGCCCAGTCCGCTCGCATCCTTGTCGCCAACGCGGCAGACGTAGCGCGTGGCCGCGAGAACCAGATGAGCCCCGGGCTGCTTGACCGCCTCACGCTCACCGAGCAGCGAATAGGCGCCATCGCCGACGCTCTGCGCTTTGTAGCCACCCTCCCGGATCCAGTGGGCGAGGTGCGCCGAGGTTCTACCCTCCCTAACGGCTTGCGGCTCATCCAGAAGCAAGTGCCGCTTGGCGTAGTTGGCATGATCTATGAGGCGCGGCCAAACGTCACAGTCGACGCCGCCGCGTTGAGCCTCAAGTCCGGCAATGCCGCCGTTTTGCGCGGCGGCTCGGCCGCGGCCTCGTCCAATGAGGAAATCGTTGCGGTGCTTCAGGACGCGCTGGAATCTGTGGGGCTGCCCAGAGACGCCGTGCAGTCCATCGACGCGTACGGCCGCGAAGGCGCGCGCGTCCTCATGAACGCAAGGGGCCTGGTAGACGTATTGGTTCCGCGTGGCGGCCGCGAGCTCATCCAGCAAGTGGTGCGCGATTCCACGGTGCCCGCTATTGAGACGGGCGAGGGCAATTGTCACGTGTATCTCGACGCCAGTGCGCCGATCGAGCGCTCCGTTGACATCGTCATTAACTCCAAGACGCACCGCGTAGGCGTGTGCAACGCGGCGGAGACCCTGTTGGTACACAAGGACGCCGCGGCTGGGGTGCTGCCAAGCGTGCTGCAGGCATTGGCCAACGCGGGGGTCACCTTGCACACGGATCAAGCCACCGCGGACCTCGCGCCACCAGGGGTGAGCACCATCCCGGCGACTGAAGAGGATTACGCCAACGAGTACCTCTCGATGGACCTTGCGATCAAGGTTGTTGACGATCTTGACGAGGCGCTGGCCCACATTCGCCGCTACTCAACGGGACACACCGAGGCAATCGTCACGGATGACATCGGAGCTGCGGATCGCTTTGTGGCGGGCCTCGACTCCGCGGCCATCATGGTCAACGCGTCAACGCGCTTCACCGACGGCGGAGAGTTTGGACTGGGAGCGGAGATAGGCATCTCTACTCAGAAACTCCACGCCCGCGGCCCCATGGGACTTGCAGAACTCACCACCACCACGTGGATCGCGTATGGCGACGGCCACGTGCGTCCCTGACCGCACGTGCGCGTGGAATACTGGTTTCAGACACGAGAGGAACAGCAATGATCACCGCAGTGCTGGCTGAGGCTGAGGAAGCCGTCAACGAACTCGCCATCCCGGCCGTGGGATTTGGCATCCTTGCCTTCACGGCGCTCATGGCATTGCTGTTTGTCACTTTCGCCTTCCGGAGCGTCGGTACCCGTCGCTGACGTGACGCGTTTTGGGCTCTTGGGCGGGACCTTTGATCCTGTCCATATTGGGCACCTCGCCGCCGCGTCCCAGGTCCACTTTGTCTTGGGGCTCGATGCCGTGCTTCTCATCCCCGCGAATGCCCAGCCTTTGAAGCCTGCTCCCACAGCGTCGGGCAACCACCGGCTCGCCATGTGCCAAGCTGCTGTTGCCAACGATCCCAGGCTGCAAGTGAGCGATGTTGACTTGCGCCGCGGAGGGCCAACGTACTCCGTTGACACCCTTGGCGACTTGCGCAAACAGCACCCCGGGGCGGAATTTTTCTTCATCACTGGGGCGGATTCGCTCGCGACCTTGCCGCAGTGGAAGGACTACGAGACGCTCATCACACTCGCCACCTTTGTGGGAGTGACCCGGCCCGGTCATTCGTTGAACAAGTCGGATGCGCCACACGTCCTGGTGGAGGTCCCATCGCTCGCGGTATCCTCGACTGATATTCGCGACCGTGTGAGGGCGGGTGCTCCAATTCGTTATTTGGTGCCCGATTCGGTGTCGCAGTACGTAGATGATCATCAGCTTTACCTCGGAGGAATGCATGAGTGACGCGGCCCAGCCGTTGTCGCGCCGCGAGCGGCGCGCGATGGAAGAGGCGGCACGAGCGGCCGAGGGCGACGAGACGCAGGCATTGCCAATTGCTCCCGAAACCGAAAGTGTCGTGAGCCGCCGCGAACGTCGACGCATGGAGCGCCTTGCGCACCCCGTGGAGACGTGGACCGCGGAAGAAGAGATGATCGCCACCGGCCAGATGCCCGCCATGACCCCCGAGGTCATTGCCGAGCAGGAGCGCATCGCGCGCGAGAAGGCGGCGCAGGCAGACGCCGACGCGCGCGCAGCTGCAGCTGACGTCCAGCCAACGGCCCACGCTGTGATTGAGCCGATGCCGGAGGCGGAGCAGGCGGCGGAGCAGGCGGCCCAGCCGGAGGCGGAACCGGAGGCAGAGCCGGAGCAGACGGCGGCAGAGCCGGAGCCCGAGTATGACGGCGGCATACCTGCGGACCTTCGCCACCTGTTTCCCTCGGGCTCGCTGCAGGCTCGTGCCTTTGAGGCGGCGCAGGCACAGGCGGCACCCGTACCCACCCCGTTGGAGCCCGTCTCCACCGATGCGGTGGAAGAAATCCGGCGCCTCTCCCAAGAGGCGATGGCGGGATTGTCGCGAGCGGCAGCCGATGCCAGTGCCGCGGAGGCCGGCAACGAGCGTGACACCGCCGAGCCCACAGCTGCGGAGCCCAAAGCTGCGGAGCCCCAAGCCCCCGAGTCTGTGGCAACAGAGCCGGAGCCAGCACCAGAGCCAGAACAGGCGCCGTACACACAGGCTTCCGTAGTAGAGGCGGCCGAGGGCGTTGACGTGGAGGCGCTCTGGAACGCACCCACCGTTGACGAACCCGTGCGCACGCCCATTTTCCCCGACGCGCTAGCGAGCTCCGAGACCGTGGACCCTGCCCCGTTGCAATTTGAGCCGGTGGAGTCCGCTCCCGTGGAATCGGCACCCGCGCAGAACGTGCAGAACGCGCAGAACGCGCCCGTGACGCCCGAACGCGCCGCCGTGACTCCATTGTGGGGTGCGCCCGCGCCGGCCGCACAGGCCGGTTCGTCCCTGTGGGACACCCACCCGTTGACGCACCCGGGTGGCACGCCCGTCCGCGAACTGCCCACCGAGGCCGTCAAGCACGAGCTTCCCCGCCCTGACCTCACCACGCTCCTGGCCACGCAAGCCACGCCAGTGGTTGGGCGCCCGGCTACGTCCACCGAGACTACCGGCGCAATCCTGCGCCCGTTGCCAGAACCGCAGGCAGGCGGCGGTGCACGTCACTTCCGCTGGGCGCACTTGGCTGTTATTGGAGCCATCGCGTTTGTACTCGGCGTGGTCGCATGGAACATCGCGAGGTCCGGTTCGTGACGGCTTCTGAGCGCGCGATAGCGCTCACCCTAGCCGCGGCGCTCGCCGCAGAGGATAAGAAGGCGGAGAACCTCGTTGCCCTCGATGTGAGCGAAAAGCTGCCGCTTGCCGACACATTCCTCATAGCGTCGGGCGCAAACGAGCGCCACGTGGCAGCTATTGCCGACGCAATTGAAGAGGCTCTGCAGCGCGACGGCGCCAAGGCGCTGCGCCGCGAAGGCGTGCGCGAGGGTCGCTGGGCGCTGTTGGATTTCAACGACGTCATAGTGCATGTGATGCACCAAGAGGATCGCGCGTATTACGAGCTCGAGCGCCTGTGGAAGGACTGTCCGGTGGTGGCGCTGCCCGCCGCGCCGCTACCCTCGGTGGAATGACACGGATCTTCGTAGTCCGCCACGGCGAGACCGAATGGAACGTGAAGGGGCTGCTCCAGGGTTCAAGCGAGATTCCGTTGTCCGACGTTGGGCGCGCGCAAGCGGCCCGCATGGCTCCCGCTCTGGCCAACTTGGTTTCACCCAACGCAGTGCTGGTTTCTTCGCCGCTGTCGCGTGCGCATGACACGGGTTTGGCGCTGGGGGAGGTGCTTGGCTTGCCGGTGGCGGTGGACGAGCGATTGCGTGAGCGCGCCTATGGAGTGTGGGAGGGGATAACTCCAGAGGCACGCCTTGCTGATTGGCCCCAGGAAGTGGCGGAGTGGCACGCGCACGGCAATCCCCACATCGAAGGCTTTGAGGTGCACGATGTTGTGGCCGCGCGGATGGTCGCCGCCTTCCACGAGTGGGCGGCGCGCGCGCCGGGGGATCTGGTGGTGTTCTCGCACGGCTCGTCCGCGCGGATTGGGATTATGGGACTGCTGGGTTTGTCGCTGGAACACCGCACGCTGGGAAATCTGGGGAATACCAGGTGGTCTGTGGTTGAGCGGGGTGTCTCAGGAGGCTGGACGCTGCAGCGTCACAACGTGGGCGTTGACCCGTTGCGGGGTGCCGAATGAGCATGATCGTGCTGTGGCGCCACGCGCCAACGCCGTCCAATGCGGGCGGGCGGATCCAGGGGCAATTGGACGTCCAGTTGGACGAGCGGGGGCGTGCCATCGCGGCGGACGGTGCCGCTCGGCTATTCGAGGCGTTTGGCCCCGCAGTGAGGATCTTCTCCTCGCCGCTGGGGCGCGCGGTGGAGACGGCACAGGCACTGTCGAGCTTGAGTGGTGCACCCGTCACCGTTGACGCGGCGTTCGCACAGCGTTCCTACGGGGCATGGGAGGGGCTCACGTGGGAGCAGGTGGAGCGCGACTGGCCGCGCGAGTTCGCCCAGCGTGAGGCCGGGCAGGATCCCCACGTGCCGGGTTGGGACGGCCAAGCCGCCGTGGCCGCGCGAGTCTTTGATGGTCTCCAACGCGTGTGGGATGAGAACGTCCCCGCGGTAGTGGTGTCCCACGGAAGCCCCATCACGCTTGGCTTGCTTGCCGCGATAGGCGAGCCAGCGTCGTCCACCGTGCTGGGGCGCGTGCCGCATGGGGCGGCGGCCACGCTGCGCCGCGTGGAGTCAGGCGCGTGGCACATCGACGCGTTTGGCCTGGGTGCGGATTGAGCCACCGCCCTATTGGGTACACCCCGGGTGAAGGAGACCCCATGACTGAGCTAGAGACAATGCCTAACACCTCGCTGCCTACTGACTTTCAGGACCGAATCTTCAAGATCATCGCCAAGCAGCGGCCGGCCGCGCTCGCGTACATCAAAGAGATTCGCCGCAAGCACCCTGACGCGACGCCTGCGGACGTCATGAAGAAGATCGAGCAGTGGTACTTGGCGTCAACCACGGGCGCCAGTGCGGCGGCAGGCGCTACGGCAACTATCCCCGTGGTGGGCATCCCAACGGCGGTAGCGCTGGGAGTCGCGGACCTGACGTTCTTCTACGAGGCCACGGCCCTCTTTGCCATCTGCATGGCGGAATTGCGCGGGCATCGAATCGACGACCCTGAGCGCGCCAAGGTGGTGGTGCTGGGCGCCATGCTGGGGGAGAAGCGCAAGAGCCGCGTCACGGATCTCGTGATGACGGCGCTACCGGCGGGGAGCACGTTCACCGGTGCGCGCATAGCGACGGAGAAGACCATCTCGCGCGTCTCACCCAAATGGGGTGACGTTGTTTCGCAGCAACTTCCCGATTCAGCCCTCGTGCCAGTCGCGATGGTGCTCGCCAAGGAGGCCCTCTCGCGTGGCGCCGTGATGGGGACGGCACGCATCGGCGCCAAGGCGCTGCCGTTCATCGGCGCGTTCGTGGGCGGGGCAACCAGTTATTGGTTTGGCTCGAGCGTGGTGAAGTCATGCCGCGAAGGCTTCAGCCCTCCGCTCGCCGCTTGGCCCGAATGGCTGGATCCCGGCGACGAGCCCACCATCTCCGCGCAGGTATCCGCCCGCACCATCGAGGCGGCCAAAAAGGGGTCCGACGCTGTGGTTGACGCCGCGAAGAAGGCCGGGTTGGCGGCGAAGGGCGTCGCGGAGAGCGTGGTCGCCAAGGTGCGTGGCAAGTCCACAACCGATTAGCGGATGAACAAGAGCGTGGGCTACTATGGCATTCGCTCTTTCGGGAGCGGAATGGGGCTGTGGCGCAGCTGGTAGCGCACCTGCA
>CAYMRO010000072.1:0-9255 GCA_964392875.1 uncultured Demequinaceae bacterium | reverse complement strand
GAACTGTGCCCGCTTGGCTCGGTAGGCCTCGATAAGTGCCGAGCGAATGTAGGGGTACTTCACGCGCGTGGGGGAATACGTGTACCAGCTGAACGCGGCACCGCGAGGGCAACCTCGAGGCTCGTACTCGGGGCTATCGGGGCCAACGGTTGGGTAGTCGGTCTGCTGCGTCTCCCACGTGATCACGCCGTCCTTGACGTAGACCTTCCACGAGCACGAGCCCGTGCAGTTCACACCATGCGTTGACCGCACGATCTTGTCGTGGCTCCAGCGGTCGCGGTAGAAGGAATCCGCCGCGCGTCCACCCTCAAGCGTCACCGTGCGCTGATCCGCCGAGACCTCACCCTTGTGGAGGAATCGCCCGGCACTCACCAGGAAGCTGCCCGCGATAGACGGGCTTGACGTAGGAGTGACGGTCATGAGATCTCCCTTGCTTGCGGCCCGTCGAGGCGGGCGTCGGATACGTGTGCGGGAACAGAAAACTTGGGCGTGAGGTCGTTGCGAACCAGCCTTGCACGGCAAAGTCCCGGTTTGAGCCACACATCGACCCCCTCGAGGGAAACGGGCTGGCCGGACTCCTCAAGCACCCCGGAAACCAGTTGCGCATGGATGGCGCAGATGACGGGGTACTCCTCGATGAGTGCGGTGTAGGGGCACTGCGCCATCGCGATGGATTCCCCAAAGGGATCTGCAGTGGCTTCGAATCCCACGTCTCGCAAGGCAAGCACCGCACGTTGCACGGCTTCGTCAGGGCTTGTGGCCAGCATGGCGTAATGGCGGCTCTCGCGCCACGAGTCGGCAGCCGCGCGCGTCATTTGGTCGGCATCAGCGGCGGCAAGGGCATCATCAAGTTGCGCCGCGAGCTCGTCGATCCGCGTGACGATGCCGGATAGAGCCGAATAAGTCATGCGTGGACGGCCGGGGCCCTCGGGAAGGTTCGCGGTACGGCTCGCGTAATTGGCGGCAACGAGCGCCTCAAGGTGACCGCGGACCGTGTTGACATGAAGCTCGAGGTCCGCGGCGAGGGCCTCGCACGTCACCGGTGCGTTCGCGGCGCGCAACGCATCGAACACGATTGCGCGCGTCGCGGAACTCGTCCCCGATTCCTGGCGGGCGCTCTCCAGCGACATCACGTCTTTCAGTGATCGTCCCAGCTCGGTGCCGACGCCTGTCATGGACCCTTCCTGGTCTACGGAGACAGCTTACGAATTAATACAAAGGTCCTAGAAAGACCATGTGAGAAACCCACTATAGTGCTCGTAGTTCGCACAGCGGGGACGTAGCGCGAGCTCGCGATTAGTGGTGGTTCTTGATACCCAACGTAGCGAGCGTCGCGAGTTTGCGCACCCTGAGTGCGCGCCCGCCCGGCGCCCAAGCGCGGAGGGAGCTAACGTAAATCGCAGAGCAACTTTGGGTTGCGGCGCGAACTGGAGCAGAAGGGCATTTTCATGGCCAAGACGGTTGTTGTGCCGCCGCAGAAGAAGGGTCGCGACTGGCTCGAGTCGTGGGATCCGGAAGCAGCCGATTGGAACAAGGCGCTGGCGTGGCGCACGCTCACCATCACCACCTTCAACCTGGTGCTGTGCTTCATTGTGTGGTTCCTGGTCTCGGCCATCGCGCCCATGCTCAACGAGCTGGGCTTCTCGATTTCAGAGGCCCAGCTCTACTGGCTCACGGCGATGCCCGGTCTCGCGGGCGGCCTGTTGCGCATGGTGTGGATGTTCCTCCCGCCAGTGCTCGGCACCCGGAAGCTCGTCACCTACACCACGGGGCTGCTGCTGGTGCCGATCATCGGCTGGTCACTCGCGGTGCAAAACCCAGACACCCCGTACTGGGCCCTATTGGTCTTCAGCTTTTTCACGGGCATCGGCGGCGGTGCCTTTGCGGGCTTCATGCCGTCAACCTCGTACTTCTTCCCGCGCCGCAAGGTGGGCACGGCGCTTGGCATCCAGGGGGGCGTGGGCAACTTTGGTGTGTCCATCGTGCAGTTGGCAACTCCGTGGATTGTGGGCTTCATGCTGCTTGGCGGGGCGTTCTCCGCGATCATTGGCGCTCCTCAAGAGCTGACCGATGAATCCACTGGTGTGACCCGCGAAGTTTGGTACCAGAACGCGGGCTACGCATGGTCATCCCTCACCGTCATCGGCGCCGTGCTCGCGTGGCTGCTCCTGCGTTCGGTACCGGTCGGCGTGGCACGAGTGCGCGATCAACTCGGCGTCTTCCGCAACAAGCACACGTGGATCATGACCCTGCTCTATGTGGTCACCTTTGGCGCGTTCTCAGGCTTCGCGGCCATCTTCGCGCTCTTGATCCGCAACATCTACGGTGTTGGCGTCTTTGGTGACGACGGCGTCAACCCTGTGCAGTACGCCTTCCTTGGCGCACTCGTTGGCTCGGCGGCGCGCGTGGCGTTTGGTCCCGTAGCGGACAAGTTGGGTGGCGCGCGCGTCACTGTGATGGCGTGCGTTGGCATTGCGCTGTCTTGTGCCTACACGGCGTTCCAACTGCACCCAGATTCCGCGGACGACTTCCCCAAGTTCCTGTGGGGCATGCTCGCGATCTTCTTCTTCTCCGGAATGGGCAACGCGTCAACGTTCAAGCAGATGCCATCAATCTTTGAGCGGCACGAATCGGGAACGGTCATTGGCTTCACGTCCGCAATCGCGGCGTTCGGCCCATTCTTCTTCTCCATCATCCTGGTGGCAACGCCGGCGCCGTTCCTGTTTTGGTGGTGGGTCTTCTGCGCGGCCAACGCGGCGGCGATGTCATGGTTCTACTACGCGCGGTCCAAGGCAGAGAAACCGTCCTAGACGGAGTACGCCGCATGCGTGGCGGTGACCTCAAAGTGCACCGCCTCGCCAGGTTGCGGCAACGGCACCGCGAGCGGATCTACGTCGGCGGCGAGCCGCTTACCGTGAACCCGCACTAGGTCACCGTGCGGCTCAAGGGCCGTCACAACGTCGGACAGGCCAGTTGGCTCAATGCGGATGTCTCGCGGCTGAACGGCGAGTGCAGCCATCGCGCCCTGGGCCACAGCTTCCGTTTCGCACCGCACCAGTTCCCCGGTAGTTAGGAGTATGCCCTCTCGCTGCGGAACGCCGGTGAGCAGCACGCGCCCGGCCATCCGTGCAGCAAAAGCCGTACGGGGCTTGGTGAGGACGCGCGTGACCGGCCCGGACTCCGCAACGTGCCCCCGCTCCAGCACGGCAATATGGCTCGAGAGGGCGTGTGCATCGAGCGTGGTGTGCGTGGCGATGATGGCCGTCACGCCCTTCAGAGCCCGCGCTAGCAGCGCGCGTATCGCCGTCGCGGATTCCAGATCCAGCCCCGCAAATGGCTCGTCAAGCAGCACAATTTGGGGTTCGCTCGCGAGCGCACGGGCAAGAGCAACGCGCCGTGCCTGGCCACCGGAGAGTTCGGTGGGGCGTCTGTGTGCAAGATCCGCGGCGTCCACGCGTCCCAGCCACTCGAGCGCCATCTCATGCGCCTCGGCACGCTTAACACCGCGCGCTCGTGGGGCGAAGGCCACATTGGCCAAGACGCTCATGGTGGGAAACAACTCACCCCGCTGGGTGACAAGCGCCACCCGCGGTGGAGGTGCGGGCGTCACGGCCGCCTCCGGCAAGATGCCAGCGATGGCCTCAAGCACGGTGCTTTTGCCGGAGCCATTGGGTCCAAGCAGCGCGAGCACCGAACCCCGGGTCAGGCTCAGCGTGGCGCCCACACCTCGGCTTGGCGCGGTGACCGTGAAACTGAACGCTTCGCTCATGTGGCGCTCGTCCTCGTGAGCGGTTTGTACGCCACGGCCACTACCGCAACGGCCACGATGAGCAGCACGAGCGACAAGGCAACGGCGGCGCCCGGGTCAATCTCACGCTGCAGATAGATTTCGAGCGGCGCGGTGCGCGTGACACCCTCAAGGCTTCCCGCAAACGTCAGCGTGGCCCCAAATTCGCCAATTGCCCTCGCAAACGCGAGCACCGTGCCAGCCGCGAGCGCGGGCAGCAGTGCAGGCAACGTCACCCACGCGAACGTGCGCGTGCGCGAGGCGCCGTACATGCGGGCAATGGATTCCTGGCGGGTGCCTCGTGCGGCGATGGCGGACTCGGTGGTGAGGACCATGAACGGCAGCGCCACGAATGTCTGCGCCATCACCACGGCGGCCGTGGAGAAGGCGATCGAGATCCCCAACGCCTCAAAGGTGCCCCCAAGCAGCCCGCGCCGGCCAAACGCATAGAGCAGGGCGAGCCCGCCAACTACGGGCGGCAGCACCAGGGGAGCGAGCACCAGGGCACGCAGCACGGCCTTCCAGCGCGACCTCATCACGGCGAGCACGTAGCCAAGTGGCACGCCAATCACGAGGCACGCAACCGTGGCGACGAGCGCGGTGCGCAGGCTCAATCCCAGCGCGGTGAGCGCTTGCGGGCTCGTGACTTGCGCGCCAAAGTCGCTCCAGTCCACGCGGGTCAAGACGCCAGCAATGGGCAACAGCACTAGTGTGGCGCCCGCAACGGCAAGCGCCGCCATCCATCGCGGCAAATGAGAAGTCACTGCGCCCCCTGGAACCCCGCGGCAGTGAGCACGGCTTGACCCTGTGCGGACTCAACAAAGGCCACAAAACTGGCCGCGGCGTCCCGCGCATCGCCCGTGTCCATCACGGCAATGGGGTACCGGTTGGCCGCCGCCTCCGTGTTGGGAATGGCGATGCCGTCCACACCGTGAGCGCGGGCGAGATCGGTGACATAGACGAGTCCAGCGTCGGCCTCGCCGGAGGCCACCTTGCCCAGCACGTCGGTCACGTTGGCCTCCTCCGAGGCAGGGGATACCCGGACGCGGGCGGTCGCGAAGAGCGCTGCCGCAGCGGAGCCGCAGGGAACCTGCTCGGCACACAGCACGGTGACAACGTCTTTACGCGCGAGGTCCGCGAGCGAGCGGATTCCCAGCGGGTTGCCGTTGGCAACCGCAATGGCGAGCGCGTTCTGGGTGAAGACCTGCGGCCCGCCAAGGATGTGCTCACGCGCCACCTCCATCTGCGCCTCATTTGCGGACGCGAACACGTCCGCGGGCGCGAGTTCATTGATCTGCGCGGCGAGTTCGGAGCTGCCCGCGAACGTCAACGTGACCTTGACACCGGGGTGGCCGGCCTCAAATTCCGTCCCCAGCTGGGTAAAGACATCGGTCAGCGACGCGGCGGCGTAGACATCCACGGTGGCTCGCTTAGTTATGCCCGACGCCGTGGCCGGGTTGGCAGCGGTGCAGCCAGCAAGCACGGTCAGGGTGGTGAGGGCTAGCAGGGCCGGGCCAACGCGCAGCATTACGGCTGGGCTTTTGGGGTCTCGAGGATGACCATCGTGGACTTGATCACGGCTGTAGCGACCGAGCCTGGTTCAAGGCCCAAATCGCGAACCGCCTCGGCACTCATGAGCGAGACCACGCGGTGGGGGCCGCACTGCAGATCTACTTGGGCCATGACTCCGTCCATTTGCACCGCAGTCACGATGCCGGTGAAGCGGTTGCGGGCAGAGCGGCGCACGTGGTTGGGATCGTCAACGGGCTTCTCGCGGGCGGCGAATGCGGCCACGTCCACGCCATCCACGAGCAGCCTGCCGGCGTTGTCCGTGATGGTGGGGATGTGCTCGGAATCCATCCAGCGGCGAATCGTGTCGTCGCTCACTCCAAGGAGGCTCGCGGCCTCGGAGACTCGCAAATGCGGCATACCTGCCAGCATAGCGCCGCATCTGCGGCGCGCGGATTGCTAGCGCTTGCGGACCCCAAAGATCGAACGCGAGATCTGGTTGATGAGTTCGCGGCCCGCGCTGCGCGCCAGGGACTTAGCCGTTGACGAGGTGAGCACCTCTTCCACCACGGACTTGTCCTTCCTGCTGCTGCGCCGGGTTGCGGTTTCCGCCTTGGCCGCGGCAGCGTCGGCTTTTGCCTTGGCTTCCGCCGCGGCCTTGTCTGCTGCCGCCTGCTGAGCCGCAGCGTCGGCCGTTTCTACGCGCGTGGCGAGCAGTTCATAGGCGCTTTCACGATCCGTCTCCAAGGCGTACTTGGCCTCGCCCGCACTCGCATTGATGACCGCCGTGATCACCTCGGATGGTGCAATGTCCATGGAACCGCGCGGTGCACGCAGGCGCGTCCAGGCCACCGGCGTAGGCGCGCCCTTCTCGCTCAGCACCGTCACAACGGCCTCCCCCGTGCCAAGCGTGGTCAGCACCTCTTCAAGGTCGTAAGGCGAGTTGGGATACGTGCGCACCGCGGCCTTGAGCGCGGCGGCGTCCTCCGGCGTGAAGGCGCGCAGCGCGTGCTGGACGCGTGAACCCAACTGGCCAAGGACGTCGGCCGGTACGTCTTTGGGGCTTTGCGTGACGAAGAAAATGCCCACTCCCTTTGACCGGATGAGGCGCACGGTTTGGGTTACTTGCGTGAGGAAGTCTTTGGAGGCGTCGGTGAATAGCAAGTGCGCCTCGTCAAAGAAGAACACGAGCTTTGGCTTGTCTACGTCGCCCACCTCGGGAAGGTCCGCGAACAGGTCCGCGAGCAGCCACATGAGGAAGGTGCTGAAGAGCGCGGGGCGGTCTTGCAGGCTGGGGAGTTCGAGCGCGGAGATGGTGCCGCGACCGTCGGCGCCAACCACCAGCAGGTCCTTGGTGTCAAAGGCAGGCTCGCCAAAGAATTCCTCGGCGCCCTGCGCCTCCAGGCCGGATATCTCGCGCAGAATCACGCCCGCCGACGCAGGGGAGACGCCGCCGATGCCCTTCAGTTCATCCTTTCCTTCCGGCGATGTGAGGTATTGGATGACAGCGCGCAGATCCTTGAGGTCAAGCAGCGCTAATTTGTTGGTGTCCGCCCAGTGGAAGATGAGGGAGAGCGAGGATTCCTGGGTGTTGTTGAGGTCCAGCACCTTGCTCATGAGGAGCGGGCCAAAGTCGGTGACAGTGGTGCGGATGGGCACGCCAGAGCCGATGCCGCCAAGGCTGTAGAACTCCAGCGGATACGACGCCGGGGACCAGTCTTGTCCGATGTCCGCCGCGCGCTTGGCAATGAAGTCTTGTGGCTCGCCATCGATCGCCATACCGGTGAGGTCGCCCTTGATGTCCGCAACAAATACGGGCACGCCCGCATCGCTGAGCCCCTCCGCCATGAGCTGCAGGGTGCGGGTCTTTCCCGTGCCGGTGGCGCCGGCTACGAGGCCGTGACGAGTGAGCATTGCGAGCGGGACGCGCACCTGTGCGGACTCCGTTGCCTCCTCGCCCTGCACGAGCGCGCCGAGCGCAAGCGTTGGGGAGTCAAAGGTGTAGCCAGCGGCAACGGTGGCGGCGAATTCGGGTGACAGCGTCTCATCGGTCATGAGGCAAATCTAGTCCGACGGACGCCCACGTGGCTGGTGGTGCTCCGAGGTACCCACGTACTACAGGGAACCGAACTCAGCCGTTTCCCTCGTCGTGAAGCTCTTCGTACAACTCGTCGTACAGGAGTTTGTGCACGGCCTCGACATTGGGAATGTCGTCGAACTCAAGCGGGTCATCGGACGCCGATTCGATGATGAGCGTGCCGGTCTTGAACATGCGGTCAATGAGCCCGTGCCGGAATTGCACGGAGTTCACACGCGCCATGGGGATGTCGATGCCCTCACGCGTAATGATGCCGGTGCGGAACATGATGCGGCGATCCGTGATGACAAAGTGCGTAGTGAACCAACGGATGAACGGGATGAATCCCCAGATCACGGCGACCACAAGCCAGCCCACGATGATGAGCACTGTTAGCACCGTGCCCCACACACCGTCTTTGTTGGTTGGGTCCAGCACGGCCCACAGCCACACGGCGAGCACCGTGCCAAGGATGAACAGCAAACCGGAACCGATAAGGCGCTTCCAGTGCGGACGCGCGTTGACGATCAGCTTTTCCTCGGCAGCGAGGTGGTCCTGTGGGTAGCCCATGGCTGCGAATGTACCAGCGTCCACCCGCGACCGGCGGAGGAGAGCGCCGCCATCCCGTTCACTAGAATGTCATGGTGACTGCAGCCGCCAACGACCCCCACCACCGCGACGACACCGACCGCTACGACTTCCGCGCACTTGAGGCGCGCTGGCTGCCCGTGTGGAATGAGCAGCAGCCCTTTAGGTCGGGCAAAGCGGACGACGCCCGCCCCACCAAGTACGTGCTCGACATGTTCCCGTACCCATCGGGAGATCTGCACATGGGACACGCGGAGGCGTATGCGCTGGGCGATGTGATCTCGCGTTACTGGATTCAGCGCGGCTTCAACGTGCTGCACCCCATCGGCTGGGACAGCTTTGGTCTTCCTGCGGAGAACGCCGCTATCAAGCGCGGCATCGATCCCGCGGGCTGGACTGAGGCAAACATCGCGCAACAGCGCCAGTCGATGGAACGCTACGCGTGCAGCTTTGACTGGGACCGCGTGCTTGCTACCCACCGCCCCGAGTACTACCACTGGAACCAGTGGCTCTTCACGCGCCTCTACGACAAGGGCCTCGCGTACCGCAAGCCATCGATGGTCAATTGGTGTCCCAAGGACCAGACGGTGCTCGCGAATGAGCAGGTCGTTGACGGGCGCTGCGAGCGTTGCGACACACCTGTGACCAAGAAGAAGCTCACCCAGTGGTATTTCAAGGTCACCGACTATGCGGATCGCCTGCTCGACGACCTCGACACCTTGAAGGAAACGTGGCCGTCCAAGGTCATCGCGATGCAGCGCAACTGGATTGGTCGCTCGCACGGGGCCGACGTCACGTTCCGCATCCTGGGACGTGAAGAGCCCGTCGACATCTACACCACGCGCCCAGACACGCTCTACGGCGCCACCTTCTTTGTGGTCGCGGCAG
Source organism: uncultured Demequinaceae bacterium (assembly GCA_964392875.1). Lineage (GTDB taxonomy): Bacteria > Actinomycetota > Actinomycetes > Actinomycetales > Demequinaceae > Demequina. Next base: position 406 of record CAYMRO010000072.1, on the reverse strand, counting down.
ACAGTGATCTGGCCGCAGAACTGGCGCAAGGGGCCGACGCCGGGGTGCAGGCGGAGTTCGAGGCCTATCTTGAGCGCGTCAAGGGCGCGAGCGAGATCGAGCGGCTCGCAACGGACCGTCCCAAGACGGGCGTCTTCCTTGGCCGCTACGCGATCAACCCGGTGAATGGCGTGCGGCTGCCCATCTGGGCGTCCGATTACGTGCTCGCGGACTACGGGCACGGCGCCATCATGGCCGTGCCTGCGCACGATCAGCGGGACCTGGACTTTGCGCTCGCAATGGGACTGCACGTGACGCCCGTGGTAGACGTTCATGGCGCCGACGGTGAGTCGTTGCCGCACCCTGCTGAAAGCGGCGTGGCCACAACGGGTGACGGCGTGCTCATCAATTCGGGGCCGCTTGATGG
>CAYMRO010000071.1:0-9306 GCA_964392875.1 uncultured Demequinaceae bacterium | reverse complement strand
CGGCTACATCACCTACATGCGTACCGACAGCCCCACGCTGTCCGGCGAGGCGATCCGCGCCGCTCGGGCACAGGCCACGGAGCTGTATGGCTCTGACTCGGTCTCGCCAACGGCGCGCGTCTACGCCTCCAAGGACACCAACGCGCAAGAGGCGCACGAGGCGATTCGCCCCTCCGGGGACCGCTTCCGCACGCCGGATTCTGTGCGCGCGGAGCTGCGCGGCGATGAGTTCCGTTTGTATGAGCTCATCTGGAAGCGCACGGTTGCCTCCCAAATGGCCGACGCTGTTGGCACCACTTCCACGGTGCGCTTGGGTGCGCGCTCGGCGGCTGGGCACGCGGTGGAGTTCTCCGCAAGCGGCACCATCATCACCGCTCCCGGCTTTTTGGCGGCCTACGAGGAATCCCGCGAGGAATCCCGCTACGAGGCCGAGAAGAAGACCCATCTCACGGAAGCCGAGGAGCGCCTGCCGCAACTTTTGGAGGGGCAGGCGGTCACCGCGTCGGGCATTGAACCGGTGAGCCACGCCACCACCCCGCCACCGCGCTTCACGCAGGGCTCCATGATCAAGGAGCTCGAGGACCGCAAGTTTGGGCGGCCCTCCACGTATGCGTCAACGGTGGATCTGATTGTGGCGCGCGGGTATGTGCGGCTTGACCGGCAACAACTGATCCCCACGTGGATCGCTTTCGCGATCGTTGGGCTGATGGAGCAGCACTTTGCGTGGCTCATCGACTACGACTTCACGGCGGACATGGAAGAGGACCTTGACCGCATTGCGCGCGGCGAGGCGGATATGCGCGAGTGGCTTGGGAAGTTCTACTTTGGGTCTGGGGCCGCAGACGCCGCAGGGCGCGATGAGGGCCTGAAGCACCTGGTAGATGACCTGGGCGAGATTGACGCGAGGGCCATCAACACCTTCCCCGTTGGCGAGGGCATTTCGCTTCGCGTGGGCCGTTACGGGCCATACGTGGAGCGCGAGCTTGATGGCGAGACCCAGCGCGCATCGGTGCCCGAGGACGTGGCGCCGGACGAGCTGACCGTTGCCCGAGCAGAGGAGCTGTTCGCCTCGCAAGGCGGCGAGGAGCGGTCCCTTGGCGATCACCCCGAGACGGGAGTGCAGATCGTTGCCAAGGCGGGGCGCTTTGGACCGTACGTCACGGAGCTGCTGCCGGAGGACTCCAAAGACAAGCCGCGCACGGCGTCGCTCTTCAAGTCGATGCAGCTCGAGACGGTGACGCTCGTGGACGCGGTGAAACTGCTGTCGCTGCCGCGCGTGGTTGGCGTTGACCCGGCGGACGGCGCCGAGATCACCGCGCAGAACGGCCGCTATGGGCCGTACCTCAAGAAGGGCACGGATTCCCGCACCCTGGAGTCCGAGGACTTGCTGCTGGACATTGACCTCAGCGCGGCCCTCGCGATCTACGCGGAGCCCAAGCGTGGACGCGGCCGCACGGCGGCGCCGCCGCTCGCCGAGTTTGGCATTGACCCGGTCTCGGAGAAGCCCATCGTGGCGAAGTCGGGCAGGTTTGGCGACTACATCACGGACGGCGTGACGAACGTGACGATTCCGCGCGGCGACACCGTGGAGACGCTCACGCCCGAGCGTGCCGTGGAGATGCTCGCCGACAAGCGCGCCAAGGGTCCAGCCAAGAAGCCGGCGCGGCGCGCGCCAGCCAAGCGCAAGCCCGCGGCCAAGAAGAAGTAGGCCAACACTGCCCGGGCAGCATCGCAAATAGGATTGAGTCCTATCCTGCAAAGCGAAGAGGCGTGGCGATGGATGACGACGCGATCGGTAGGCTGCTTGATGTAGCCGCCGGGCGTCTGGCCGCCTACGGATACCTGCTCACCGGATCGCAGCCCGCGAGCGGGGCGTTGGTTCAGGATGCGATTGTCAAGGTCTTCGTGAGGCACCGCCGCCTTGACGACACGATCGTGGCCGAGGGGCTGGTCCGTGCCGCAATGCGCACCATTCACCTCGCCCAGTTGCGCAAGGCCGCGTCATGGCGAGCCAAGCCGCAGTCCGCCGCGCGCCAAGCCGAGCCCACCCAGCCCCCCGACCTCGCCGCCCAATCGCCGGTTGGCCACGCACTCGCGCTGCTGCCCGCACAAGAGCGCGCGGCAATCACACTGCGCCACCACGATCACCTGCAGAAGCAGGAGATAGCAGCGGCGATGCGCGTACCGGAGGGCGTTGTGGACGGCCTCCTCTCGAGGGCGCACGCCACGCTCGAGCGAACGCTCGGCGAGATCGCGCCGGAGTTGGACCAGATCCCCATCGTGGACGCGAGGCGGCGGGGATGATCGACCTTTCGCGAGAACTAGACGGCTATGCGGAGCTGGGTGCGGAAGGCGCCGCCAAACGCCTGGCCGACGCTCACGCCACGGCCGCTCTCAGGTCACGGATTGCGCGTGGCAGGCGGCGCGTCAACCTGGTGGTTGCGGGAGCATTGGTGGTGGTACTGGGAATAGGCGCGGCCGCGTGGGCCGCGCCGCGGGACACCGCCACCAGAGTGGAGCCGTCTCCGTTCGCAACGAACGCGCCCAACCGCAACCAACTCCCCGCGCTCGATTCCCTCAACTACCTCACCAAGATCACCGGCGAGTACCGGACCGATGCGACCTTGATGTGCGAGATCGTTCCCATCGCCCCGGTGGTGGAGGAGGGCGTGGCAGATCCCGAGTCGGTCCCACCGTTGCCCAAGTGGATTGAACTGGACCGCATCTATGGTCTGCCTGATCTGTTCCCGCCCAGCTACCCCATTCCGCTCTACAGCCGCCACGGATCCCCCACGTACGTCCGCGCGAGCCAGGAGATTCCGGAGCTCTACCCGCCGGATGCGCAGATACTCGTGGCGCTCATTAGCGACACGGGCGAATGGTGGGGGTTCACCGCACACTTCCAAGAAATCGCCGCCATGCCGTTTGACCCCGCGGGCATTTTCGTGAGCCTCACACCGGATCCCGCTTGCCACGGCGGCCCGCGCGATCCAGGGGAGTCGCGCATCCCGCCGGGCACCTACAACGCGCGCATCATGGTGAACCGCACGGATGTCCCGTTCGGCAATGTGATCCGCGACTTTGGGTACCTCCAGATAGTCACGGGCCTGCCCTCTGTGCCGTATCTGCACGTGACCAAGTAGCGGAACCCACGCGAGCGTCGGCCCGGCCCCCCACTAGGCTTGCCCACATGACAGCACCCCTCCCACAAGACGCGCCCGCCATCCGTTGGGGAATCCTCGGAGCGGGCGGAATTGCCCACAAGTTCGCGAACGCCGTGACCAACCACACCGCGAGCACCGTGGCGGCCGTTGCGAGCCGCACGCCCGGCAAAGCCCAGGCATTCGCGGACGCGGAAGGCGTTGAGCACGCGCTGGAGTCCTACGAGGAACTCGTGGCCCGCGACGACATCGACGCCGTCTACGTTGCGACCACCCACAACGATCACCACAACCCCGCACTGCTCGCGATCGAGGCGGGCAAGGCGGTGCTTGTGGAGAAGGCGTTCACCCAGAACGCGGTGCAAGCCCGCACCGTCATCGAGGCTGCGCGCGCCAACAAGGTTTACGTCCAAGAGGCCATGTGGACGCGCTGGCTGCCCCACATCGTGGCCCTTCGCGAAGCCATCCAGGCGGGCGAGATCGGCGACGTCGTCACGGTTCAGGCCGACCACGGCCAGCCCCTCGCGCACGTGGAGCGCATGAAGCGCGCGGACCTCGCCGGCGGCGCGCTGCTTGACCTTGGCATTTACCCCATCAGCTTTGCCTATGACATCTTGGGAAAGCCCCACGCTGTCACGGCAGTGGGTCAGCTCACCGACGGCGGGGTTGATGGGCAGGTGTCGATGGTGTTCGGCTACCCCAAGGCGCAGGCCTCGCTCACCACCACGATGTGGGCACGCACGCCATGCCGGGCCATGATCGCTGGCACGGAAGGTCGCATCGAGATCGAGGACACCTTCTACGCTCCGTCAGCGTGGCGCCTCACGCGCAACGACGGCACTACGCGGGACTTTGACGGCCGTGTGCCCAACGGCTTCCAGTACGAGGCTGCGGCGCTGGCACGAGGCCTGAGAAGCGGCGCCACGGAGGCGCCGGAGCTCACCTTGGACCAGACGCTCGAGATCATGCACATCCTTGACGACGTTCGCGCGCAGATTGGTGTGGTCTACCCAGGAGAGTGAAAAAAGGTAGAGGGGCCGCGCATCGCGCGGCCCCTCTACCTTTTACGACTGTGCGGTCAGCCCGTGAAGCTGGGGTCACCTGCAACAGGGTCTGCGCCGCCAGCGGCTACGGCGAAGTTGAACGTCGCACCGCCACTCATGTCGGCACCGGAAGTGCCGAGCCAGTACGCCTCGAACTCCGGTCCGTTGATCTCCGCGTACTGCAGCGTGGGGTTCGGGAGGAGTGCCATGCGCAGGCCGCTGGACAGGTTGCCCACGCCGCCGCCGCCGCCCCGGAGGGTGCCACGAAGCAGCGACCCATCTTGGCTGTCGTCAAAGGGCTCGAACAGCGTGTCTTCGCCAAGCGTTAGGGCGCCAAACGAAGCTCCGTGAAGCGTGATGTGCACCAGCGCCTCTTCGAAGTAGCAGTACCCATCGCCGCCCGTGACCGTCACCGAGCTGAGGTCCGCCGCGATGTCGACAGTGGCGTCTCCGCACCAGTCACTGGGGTTGGATGAGGGCGCTTCATTCTCGAGTTCGATCGAATCGTCCACTGGCGCGCCGGTGACCGAGAAGACCATAGGGGCGTGTGTTCCACCGCTGGGCAGGTCCAGTTCAACGCGAATGTCTGCCGTGACGTGATCGTCTGCCACTTCACCAAAATAGAACTTGGTCACGCCGGTCATGAAGCCATATCGGTCGCCTTCCCATTCCGCGTAGAACTCGGCGCCGCTGGCGCCTGAGTCCTGAACGGTGGGACGGTCAACGATCGCCATGTGGAAGCCCTGCGAGAAGCCCCCAAGGCCACCGCCGCCCCCAAACTGGTCGCTGGAAAGCTGGCCGCCTTCAGACTCGTCAGAGCCTTCAGGTGCTTCGATGAAGAAGTGGTCGCTACCAACGGTTAGCGTGTCGAATTCGCCGCCGTGAAGCGTGATTTCAAGGCGTGCCACCTGGATTCCACATCCGTCCATACCGTCCTGTCCGGTGATGGTGACGGAACTGAGGTCCGCTGCGATGTCAATGTCAGGGCCGGGGCAGTAGGCCTCTGGATCCTCGGCATACGGCATGTGCGCGGCTGGAAGTTCAATGTCGCCATTGACGGGAACGTCCTCAACAGAGATCGAGAGAGGGTCTCCGTCCCACGTCGAGGTGTAGTCAAACGCAAAATCGATGTCTGCTGTCACCGCATCCGCTGGCGCCAGGTGCAGGCCAGAGAATGCAATGTGCTGACTGGTGGCTGCAGGAGCCTCGGCGGCACCCGCGCTCGCTGGTACCGCAAGCGCCACAAGGGCACCCACGCCCAGGGCACTGGCTACTGAAAATCGCTTCATGAAAATCCCCTCATCGTTCCAGGCGGTGTGCCCGGCTATGCGGAGATTAGCAGTAGTTATGGGCCTCAGGGAAGCGAATTTTGCGAAGCGCAATCATGTGTCCCTGCGGCCCTGTAGATTTTGTTCATGCGAACGCGCGGACTGAGGGCTGCGGTTGGCGCCATTGTGGCGCTTGCCGCGTTGTCGGCATGCACTGCCAACGGCGAGCCAACGCCTAGCCCAACCCCCAGCGTCACCCAGCCCTCGCCGTCGGACGTGCCAAGCATTTCTGCAAGCGCCGAGCCAAACCAGAGCCAGTACACGTCCAGCGTTGCGTATGTAAAGGGCAAGAGCATCGACGTCAGTGAGACCCCGGGCGGCAAGACGTCCCTGACCGTCAAGGCGTCGGACGTCCTGACAGTCCCCGATCAAACGCCGCTGGTATTGCTCGTCAAGACCATCCAGGAAGACGGCATCGAGGTGTTCCTGCCCATCCGGCCAAACGGCACAACGGGCTGGGTGAAGCCTTCTGACGTCGATCTTTACTCCACGGACATGCAGCTTGACGTCTATCACGAGAACCACACGCTGACGTTCTCGGAGGCCGGCGTTGTCATCGCGACGTATCCCATCGCTACGGGCGCAGACGATCTCCCAACTCCCGGCGGCACCTATTTCATTCGTGAGTTGCTCGCGCCGCCAAACCCCAAAGGCCCCTATGGCCCGTACGCATATGGCCTTAGCGGGTACAGCCCGGTGCTCGACAACTTCAATGGCGGCGATGCAGTTATTGGCATCCACGGCACGGATGACCCCAGCTCCATTGGCAAGGACATTTCGCACGGTTGCATCCGCCTACACAACAAGGACATCACCGAGCTCGTGGAGAAATGGCAGTTGCCGCTCGGCACACCTGTGTACATCCACGAATAGTTGTCCGACGCTCCCGGTAGCCTTGGGACATGACCGGCACCTGGGTGGTTTTTGAAGGCGGCGACGGCGTGGGCAAGACCACGCAGGTTGAGCGCCTTGCCGTGTGGCTAAGGGATCACGAGACGCACGTTGTGGTCACCAGAGAGCCTGGCGGCACCGCTCTTGGGCGGGACTTACGCGCGGCCGTGATGCACGGCGAGCATGTGGCTCCGCGCGCTGAAGCGCTGCTGTACGCCGCGGACCGCGCCCATCACATTCACACTCTGGTGCGCCCCACGCTCGAACGCGGCGGGGTGGTGCTGCAAGATCGCTACCTGGACTCGTCCATCGTGTATCAGGGCCAAGCGCGGGGGTTGGGGGACGAGGTTGAGCGCATCTCGATGTGGGCTACCGAGGACGCGCTCCCTGACCTCACGATAGTGCTGGACATGGTGCCCGATCCCAGCCGTATGGGCGCTGAGCTGGACCGCTTGGAGAGGGAGACCGCGGAGCACGCAGCGCTCATTCGCGAGGGCTTCCTCGAGCTCGCCGAAAGGGCACCGGAACGCTACGCCGTGGTGGATGCCGCGAGGTCAGTGGACGAGGTCTTTGAGGACGTGCTCTCCGCCTTCCAGAGGCTGCTGTGAGCGCAGATGGCGTCTGGGATGACGTCGTAGGCCAGGACCGCGCGTTAGCGCCTCTCAAGGCCGCCGTGGCGGATCCCACGGCAATGACCCACGCATGGCTCATCACGGGCCCCCCAGGCTCCGGACGTTCCCACGCGGCACGGGCCTTTGCGGCCGCGTTGCAATGTGCTGAGGGTGGCTGCGGACAGTGTCATGCGTGCCGCACGGTGTTTGGTGGCACTCACCCTGACCTCAAACGCGTGGCCACGGAGAAGGTGACCATCTCCATAGAAGAGGTGCGCGAACTCATCGGCATCGCGCAGCAGACCCCCAGCCAGGGCCGGTGGCGCGTCATCATGGTGGAAGACGCCGACCGCATGACCGAGCGCACTTCCAACGTGCTCTTGAAGTCCATCGAGGAGCCGCCGCCGCGCACGGTGTGGCTGTTGTGCGCGCCCTCGAGCCAAGACGTGTCCGTGACCATCCGCTCCCGTTGCCGCATCGTGTCCCTCGTCACGCCCACGGCCGATTCCGTGGCGGCGTTGCTTGTTGAGCGAGACGGCGTCGCCGAGGACTTGGCCCTCGAGGCGGCGCGCGCAGCGCAAAGTCACATCGGTGTGGCGCGCAGGCTCGCGCGGGATTCCGATGCCAGAGCCCGGCGCAACCAGGTGCTCGCCCTGGCCACGGAGATTCGCGGCGTTGGGGACGCTGTGCTGGCGGCTGCGGACCTGGTTGCCGTAGCCGACGACGATGCCAAGGCCTCCTCCGAGGAGCGGGATGGCGCGGAGCGCGCCCAACTTATGGTGACGCTTGGCGTTGACGACTCCGGCAGGCTGCCTCCCGCTCTCCGCGCCCAGGTGCGGCAGCTGGAAGACGATCAGAAGCGCAGGGCAACCAGAATGAAGCGCGACGTGCTCGACCGCGCCATTTTGGACCTCATGAGCCTGTATCGAGACGTTGCCGCGGTACAGGTTGGCGCGAGCGTGCACCTGGTAAACGAGTCTCATCGCGGGCACATCGAGCAACTGGCGGCACGCACTTCGCTTGCGGACACGGTGCGTTGCCTCGATGCGCTGGGGACCGCTCGCACCCGGCTCGCCGGCAACGTGGCACCGCTGCTCGCGATGGAGGCAATGACGCTGGCACTGCGTCCCAGCGCAGCAAATGTCACGTAAATTGAGCGCATGAATCGTCGCCTCACGACCATGGCCGCCGTGGCCGCCGCCCTGCTTGCCCTGGCCGCGTGCACCCCGGACAAAGTGCAGGTGACGCCTACGGCTGCGCCAACGGTTGCGCCCACCACGGGCGGCAACGATGTCTATGCGCAGGCTCTCAATTGGGACACGTGCGGTGAACTCGAATGCGCGAGCATTCAGGTGCCGCTCGATTGGACCAACCCCGGTGGCCAGACCATCGAGCTCAAGCTCAACAAGCTTGCCGCCACGGGAGACCCTAAGGGTTCGCTGCTCATCAACCCGGGCGGCCCCGGCGGTTCCGGCCTCGAGCTGACCTCTTACTTTGGAAGCATTGCCGGCGACGATCTGCTTGCCTCGTATGACGTCATTGGCTTTGACCCGCGCGGAGTTGGTGCGTCTTCGCCCGTGGCCTGCGGCGATGCTGACGTAGTGAACACCTACTTGGTGACGGACTGGCCGCTGGAAACACAGGCCGACGTTGATGCCGCCAACCAGCGCAACGCGGACTTTGCAGCGGGTTGCGAAAAGGCGACGGGTGCTCTCGTCAAGAATGTTGACACCGTGTCCGCTGCGCGAGACATGGACGTGATCCGCGCGCTCGTTGGGGACCCAAAGCTCAACTTCCTGGGCTTCTCTTATGGCACGCAGCTGGGCGCCACGTACGCGGAGCTCTACCCAGACCACGTGGGCCAGATGGTGCTCGATGGCGCCGTGGACTTCCTGTTGCCATCGGACGAGCAGGCAGCTGGCCAGGCCACGGGCTTTGAGAGCGCCCTCACCAACTATGTGAACTGGTGCCACGATCAAAAGGAGTGCCCACTGGACTCCGGGGTTGACGCCGCCAAGAAGCAGATCCACGACATCGCCGTGGACGCCATTGCCAACCCGCTGCCGGGCGGCAGCTTTGAGGTCAATGGCAACTTGATGGTCTACGGCATTGTGGTCACGCTCTACGACGAGGGAAGCTGGCCGTTTCTCACCCAAGCACTCACCGAGGTCATCGATCACAACACGGCAGAGGTAATGGCCCAGCTCGCAGACTTCTACCTTGACCGGGACACCAAGACCGGCGAGTACAACACCAACTCCACGGCGGCGTT
>CAYMRO010000070.1:0-9418 GCA_964392875.1 uncultured Demequinaceae bacterium | reverse complement strand
CTCGAGAGCGGATTCGGCGAGATCACCGTTGGCGTTCGGGACGGCGTGGCCGCGTGGCTCGACCTCTCGTCAAAGAAGGGGCACGTTCGCAACGACCTCTCGAATGACAGCGCCCCCGCCGCTTCCGAGCAGACCGTCTCGGTGCTCGCCCGCACCTCGTTCGGCAACATCCGCGTCAACAGGACCAAGTAGCGCCATGGTCACCAACGCAATCGAGTTGCGCGGCTTGCACAAGGCCTACGGGGAAACCGCGGTGCTGCGCGGCGTGGATCTCGCGGTCGCAACCGGCACCGTCACGGCGCTCCTGGGGCCAAACGGTGCCGGCAAGACCACAGCCGTGCACATCCTCAGCACTCTCGTGAGGCCCGACGCCGGGGCGGCTTTGGTGAACGGGTTCGACGTTGTGCGGGAACCGGAAGGCGTACGCGCGGCGATTGGCCTCACGGGACAGTTCTCCGCGGTGGACGGCCTCATGACGGGCGAGGAAAACCTCATGCTGATGGCGCGACTGCGTCACCTTGGCGCGCCAAGGGCACGCGCGCGAGTGGCCGAGCTGCTTGAGCAGTTTGACCTGACGGAAGCGGCGCGAAAGCCGCTCGCTACGTACTCAGGCGGCATGAAGCGTCGGCTTGATCTCGCGATGACGCTCGTATCCGCGCCCAGCGTCATCTTCCTCGACGAGCCAACAACCGGACTGGACCCACGCAGCCGCCAGACCATGTGGGACATCGTTCGCGGCCTCGTTGCGGACGGCACTACGGTGCTGCTCACCACGCAATATCTGGACGAGGCCGATCGCCTCGCGGACAACATCGCTCTCCTCGATGGCGGCACCATCGTGGCCAACGGCTCACCGGACCAACTCAAGAAGCGCGTGCCAGGCGGTCATCTTCGCTTGCAGTTTGGCGACCTGCCGGCGCTCGCCGCCGCGCAGCTCCTCCTCGCGGGGTCAACTGCGGACGAGCCGAGTCTGTCACTCACCGTGCCGAGCACTGGCGGGATAGGCGCCCTTCGCGAGGTGCTTGATCGCCTCGATGCGGCGCACCTCGAGATCGATGACCTCAGCATTCATTCACCCAACTTGGATGACGTGTTCTTTGCACTAACCGGACGCGTCACATCAGAGGAGAACCCATCATGACCTACGCGATCTCGGATTCGCTCACCATGCTCCGTCGCAGCCTGCTCCACATCGTTCGGTATCCAGGACTCACGATGTTTGTGATCGTGGGCCCCGTTGTGTTCCTGTTGCTGTTCGTCTTTGTCTTTGGCGGGACGCTAGGTGCTGGCCTTCCCGGCGTCGGTGCGGGCAGCGGTCGTGAGGCCTACGTTGCGTACGTCATGCCGGGAATCCTCATGCTCACTGTCGCTGGCACGGCGGGCGGGCTCGCCACCACGGTGTCGATGGACATGACGGAGGGCATCACGGCGCGGTTCCGCACCATGGCCATTTCACGCGCCGCGGTGGTTGCCGGCCATGTGCTTGGCAACACCATCCAGGCGGTCTTCGCAACGGTCATCGTGCTGGGAGTTGGCCTGCTCGTTGGATTCCGGCCCAACGCAGACCTTGGCGAATGGGCGGCTGCCGCTGCGCTCGTGGTAGCCGTGGCATTTGCGATCAGCTGGGTTGGGGTTGGGATGGGCATCCAAGCGAAATCGGTGGAGACGGCTAGCAATATGCCCTTGTTGCTCCTCATGCTCCCCTTCTTGAGCAGTGGATTTGTGCCAACGGATTCGCTGCCTCAGTGGCTCGCGTGGTTCGCCGAATTCCAGCCGTTCACGGCGTTTATCGAAACCCTGCGGGGGCTGCTGCTTGGCACGCCCATTGACTCGTATGGGGTGCTCGCGGCCAGTTGGTGTGTGGCGATAGCCGCTGGCGGCTACGCCTGGTCGCGTGCCATCTACGAGCGCAAATCGGTGCATTAGCGGCTTTAGCCCGCTTCGCCCCTGTTGTTACGTTTGGGCGAAGAGGGATAAGTTGAATAGTGAGACGCGTTCGCGCAAGTCTCATTGTCAGCGTGGACGCGCCTCCCCGACTACCCGGAGGAGGCTAGACATGGCTACACAAAAACATGGACGGGTGACGGGCGCTATTGCGCTCGGTGCCGCGGCTGCTCTCGCATTCGCAGGCTGCTCGTCCAACGATGACAACACCAGTCCAACGCCGTCAGTCAGCACGCCTGGTGACGCCGCAATGGACCTGAGCGGCACCACTCTCAACATCTCGGCCGCATGGTCCGGAGCCGAACAGGCGAACTTTGAGGCTGTCCTCAAGAAGTTCACCGACGACACCGGCGCAACCGTCAACTACACGAGTTTTGGCGACCAGGCAGCGACCACGCTGGGCACCCAACTTGAGGGCGGAAACCCACCAAACGTCGCGGTCATCTCCTCGCCCGCCCTGCTCAAGCAATTTGCTGCCGCGGGCAACCTGCAGCCCCTGTCCGATGCGACGGCAGCTGAGGTAGCCAAGAACTACGCACAGAGTTGGGTTGACTTGGGCTCCGTCGATGGCACCGAGTACGGCGTGTGGTTCAAGGCAGCCAACAAGTCAACGGTTTGGTACAACAAAGACATCTACGACCAGGCTGGGGCAACGGTTCCGGCCACGTGGGACGACTTCATGGCCCAACTGCAAGTGGTCAACGACTCCGGCTACTCGGGCATCTCAATTGGTGCAGACGTTGGCTGGCCGCTCACGGACTGGTTTGAGAACGTCTATCTCCGCACTGCCGGCGCGGATAAGTACGACCAACTGACCAACCACGAGATTCCGTGGACGGACCCCTCGGTAGCCGACGCCCTCAACGTGTTGGCTCAGCTCTTCGGTTCCGACCTGGTGCAACCAGGAGCCGCTCAACGCACCTTCCCGGAGTCCGTCACCGAGGTATTCGGCGCCGACCCCAAGGCCGGAACGGTCTACGAAGGTGACTTCGTGGCAGGCAACATCACCGACGATGGCAACTCCACCGTGGGCGAGAATGCGCTGTTCTACGACTTCCCCTCCGTGAACGGCTCCGCCCCTGCGGTGGTTGGCGGCGGCGACGTTGCCGTGGCCTTCACCGATGACGATGCCACGGACGCTCTCATGCAGTACCTCGCCTCCCCCGACTCGGCTTCCGTATGGGTGCCCCTGGGCGGCCTGACATCACCGAACAAGAACGTCGACACGTCGCTTTACCCCGACGCAACGTCCAAGCAGATCGCTGAGGCGCTGACCAATGCCTCCACGTTCCGCTTTGACATGTCCGACCTCACCCCGAGCGCCTTTGGCGGCACAGCGGGTCAGGGCTTCTGGCAGATCATGATCGACTTCCTGCAGAACCCGTCCGACGTTTCCGGCACTCAAGCGGCGCTCGAAAAGGCCGCCGCCGCGGCGTACTAGGAGGCCAACCGGGTAGCGCCCATCATGGCAACTGACACCGTCCCGGCCACCGCGCCCTCGCGTGGGGGCCGGGACGGCACGCATAGCGCCGCTCGCCGGCGCGAGGCCCTCGTGGCTCTCATCTTCCTGGCGCCCGCACTCGTGCTGTTGGGTGCGCTGGTTGTCTACCCGATCATCTACACGTTCGTCAGGTCGTTCTACAACGCCGAGGGCGACAAGTTCATCGGGTGGAACAACTACGTCACGATGTTCACCAACGACGCCACCTTCACGGCCATTCGCAACAACATCATCTGGGTCATCGTGGCCCCCATCACGTGCACCATCCTGGGTCTGATGTTCGCGGTGATGCTGAACCGCATCAAGTGGTCAACGGCGTTCAAGCTCATCATCTTCATGCCCATGGCGATCTCCATGCTCGCGGCCGGGGTGATCTTCCGCGGCATGTTCCAAGAGGACCCCAACATCGGCGTGGTCAACGCCGTTGTGGTCAGCGTCAAGGACGCCTTCAGTCACGGCGCCGCATACCCCGGAGCCAAGCCGCGCCAAGACGCCGGAATCGCCGCCGATCGCGGGATTATCGCGTCCATTGACACCGTTCAGCCCGGTTCCACTCAAGACTTCCCGCTGGTAGGGATTCGCACGGACAGCCTTGGCGACAATCCCACCCCCGCACAAGCGGCCGACGCTCCCTCCAGTGATCAGGTGGTCGGCACCGTGTGGCTCGATTTTGTACCGGGCGGGGGCGGCGTCAACGGTCAGATCGACGACAACGAATCGGGTTTGGTTGGCGTTCGGGTTGACGCGGTCAGTGCCGACGGCACCATCGCGGGGACCGCCACCACGGATGCCGCAGGGCGCTATGCGGTATCGGGATTGGATCCTGGCGACTACCGAATAGCTCTGCCCGCGGCCAACTTCACCGCGGGCGCCACCGGGGTGCCGTGGTTGAGCTCCACGTTTATCACGGCAGTGGTGATCCTCTCCTACGTATGGATCTGGGCCGGATTCGCGATGGTGATGATCGCCTCCGGGCTCTCCGCCATGGACAAGTCGCTGCAAGAGGCGGCGCGAGTTGATGGTGCCACCGAGTGGAAAGTCTTCACCCGCATCACGGCACCGTTGTTGGCTCCCGTGCTGATTGTGGTGTTCGTGACGCTCATCATCAACGTGCTCAAGATCTTTGACTTGGTGTACGTGATCCCGCCGGGCGCGGCCAAACCCGCGGCCAACGTCATCGCCGTGGAGATGTGGACCGTGTCCTTTGGTGGAGGCAATGACCAGGGGCTCGGCAGCGCTCTTGCGATATTGCTGCTACTACTGGTGCTGCCGTTCATGATCATCAACGTGCGCCGCTTCCGTCAGGAGCGGTCATGACCAATCAACTGACCATCGTCAAAGGCAAGCGCACGCTCGGCCAACGGATCCTGGGCGTATTCAGCAACGGCTTCGTCAATGCCGCGCTCATTGTGGTGGCCGTGTTTTGGCTGGTGCCATCCTTCGGGCTCTTCGTGACGTCCTTCCGCAGCGCCGGCGAGAGCGCGTCTTCCGGCTGGTGGACGGTCTTCACCAAGCCTGCCCAACTGACGCTCGATAACTACTCAAACCTGCTGTCCAACTCGACCATAACGTCGTCCCTGCTCAATTCGATCCTCATAGTGGTGCCCACCACCATCCTGGTGGTACTGGTTGGCTCGCTCGCGGGCTACGCGTTCGCGTGGATGAACTTCCCTGGCCGTGACGGGCTGCTCATCGCCGTGATCGTGCTGCTGGCCGTGCCGCTGCAGGTGGCGTTGATCCCCGTGGCCAGGATGTTTGGGTTGCTTGGCATCTTTGGGTCCATCCCCGGCGTGATCCTGTTTCACGTTGCGTTTGGCCTGCCGTTCGCGATCTTCCTGCTTCGCAATTTCTTCACGCAGATACCCAAGGAAGTCATGGAGGCCGCGCGGGTGGACGGCGCGAGCGAGTGGCGCATCTTCGCTCGCATCATCCTGCCGCTTGGCGGACCAGCCATCGCTTCGCTCGCGATCTTCCAATTTCTGTGGACGTGGAACGACCTCCTCATTGGGCTGATCTTCACCAACGCGGAATCGCAGCCGATCACGGTTGCCATCCAAAGCCAGTTGCGGCAGTTTGGGGCCAACATCGACGTGCTCTCCGCGGGCGCATTCGTGTCGATGGTCATTCCGCTCATCGTGTTCTTCGCCTTCCAACGCTTCTTTGTGGAGGCCCTGTTGCAGGGCTCAAACAAGTAGGGAGGCCGCTCACGCGTTTGCCAACGCATGCCGATAACCGTTGTACTAGGCGCAAGCCATCAAGGAGCATTCATGTCACTCACCGGGATCTTCAAAGCGATCTTCAACGCGATCTTCGCGTCCATGTTCGGGCCACTGATCGTCAAGCTCCGCACGGAATGGGCCATCGCCAAGGTGGAGTTGCAGGTCAAACTTCGCGAGTTGCGCGCCGGTGCGGTGATGCTCGCCGTTGCGGGCGTCCTTGGCTTCTTCGCGTTTGGGCTGTTCCTCGTCGCTGCGACCCTTGGCCTCTCCGAGATCATGCCCGCTTGGGCTGCCGCGCTCATCATTGGTGGCGCGCTGCTGGTGTGGGTGCTGGTGTTGGGGATTTGGGGCGCGATGAAGGTCAAGAAGAACAGCGACCTGACGCCGCACCGCGCCCTCGCCAACATCAAGGACTCGATGCCGTAACTTGCGGTCAGGCGGGCTCTGTTGGCGCCAACTGCTCGGCGGACTCCAGTTGCTGGGCAACAACCTTGGGTTTGCGTTGCGCTAGCCAAACGCCGGAGAGCACCACGGCCGCGCCAACCGGCTCGTACCAGTGCAAGGTCTCGTTGAGCACCAGGATGCCAAGGAACGTTGCCACAATCGGCACCACGTAGGTGGTCGATGCCGCCGTGGTGGCTCCCGCCACCCGCACCACTCGATAGAACAGCACGTACGCGAATGACGTCCCGAACAGCCCAAGCGCAAGCAGGGCCCACACCGCGCTCGCATGAATTGGTGCGCGGTCAGCGGCACCCGCGCCGCCGGGCGCGGAGATGGCGGCAATGGGCGCGAGGATGAGCGCCGAGAGCACCATTTGCGCCGCGCTCAGCCCCGTTGGCGTCTCCTTGATAGTGCGCAGCAGAAGGCGGGACATCGTGGAGCCAATGCCATAGAAGGCCGTGGCAGCAAGCATGAGGGCGGCTCCCAACAGCGGCAACTCATTCACATTCCACGCACCAAGCAACACCGCGATGCCGAACGCGCCGATCACGAGCCCCATGACCTGCAGCCGGCTCGCCTTCTCGTGCGGAATGACAAGGGCCACGAACAACGCAGTCCACAGCGGCGTGGTGGCATTGAGCAGGCTCGCAAGAATGGACGTGATGTGCTGCTGAGCAATGGGAATCAACACGAACGGCACCACCGAGAGCCCCAGTGCCACGAGCCCAACCGAGCCCAACTCGCGCCACGTGAACCGCGGCCGATGCCTCATCACCATGAGCATTCCGGCGAGCACCACCGTGCCCACCACGACTCTCCCGAACGCCACCTCCGCGGGAGTGAAGGACTCGAGCGCAACGTGGATGAAGAGGAAGCTGGAGCCCCAAAACAGGGACGTTATGAGGAACGACGGCACCCATGCCCGTGCCGGGGGGTTCACGCGCGCTCCATTGCGAGCATGCGGTGCTTGAGCAACGTGCCGGCTGACATGGGCGACCCGCCAAAGCCCCCGATTCCCGCGGCGCTCACGATGCGGTGGCACGGGGTGAAGGGCATGGTGACGTTGCGCGCGCAGGCCGTGCCAACGGCGCGGGCTGCGCGCGGGCGACCCACCTCAAGCGCGATGTCCCCATACGTGGCTGTCTCGCCCAACGGCACCTCGCGGATCGCCGCCCAGATGGACTGCTGCAGTGCCGTGCCGGGTTGGCTCACTGGGATCGCGGCCAATCCCAAGCCATCCCCCGCCGCCCAGGCCGTGAGCGCCGCCGCTACGCGAGCGTCGGGCAATTCAACCCACGCTTGGCCAAGCTCGCGCGCGGCCTCACCAAGGGTTCCAAAATGCGAGCAAACAACGGCGCCCGATGTTGGGTCAACAAGTACCGCGAGGTCGCCTACGGGCGTCGCATACATGCCGGCATGCAGTGGGGAGGGCATGGCGAAAGCGTACGCGTCAGGTGTGACACGCGGATGGTGCCAGTTGCTACCGGCGTGGCTCCTGCGCGTCGGCGAGGAGCGCACGCACCTCTGCCTCTTTGAAGCGGCGGTGGCCGCCAAGCGTGCGAATGGAGGACAGCTTGCCCACCTTCGCCCACCGGGTCACTGTCTTAGGATCCACGCGGAAGATCGCTGCCACTTCACTAGGCGTGAGCAGCCGTTCCGAGTCCCTGGCCGTGTCTGTCGTCATTGCAATCCCTCAGATCTGGTGCGCCCCCCAGCGAGTATCTGTCGCTAGATGAGACGTGCACCTCACCCAATTATGACGGGCTTTCACTGAGATTTCCGTAATGACCGTTTTGAGTGGGGTCGCTACGCGGTGAGAGCGCGCGGTAAAGTACGACTTAGCACAGGTACAACGGGAAGGGACGGCGACATGGGGCGCGGTCGTCAAAAAGCCAAAGACGCGAAGATCGCTCGCGAGCTGAAGTACACCAACCACGGCGGAGATCTCCGCGACCTAGAGCGTGAGTTGACCTCCCACGCACCCACACAAACCGTGACGCGTGCGCCCGAGACCACGCCCGAGCCCGCCGATCCTTACGTGGACCGCTGGGCCACCGACGACGAAGACTGAGCACGCGAGTGTGCCCGGGGGGCTACGTTCCCACGCGCACTGCCCTAAGTCACGGTAATTCCGGGCACCCTGGCGCATCGCCGCTGGAAGCGCTCATCGATTTGCCGCAAACTCCGTGACTTAGGAGTTGCGGCGGCCCGCTGACCCGCGTCCCCAGGCGCCGCCCACCGCACGTTATCAACAGTGGGAGCCCCGCCCACTGGCTCAGGGACGCGCTCGTAGGCGATCCTCGGCGCGTGGACCCCATCGTTGCCCTCTCGCGCCTGGGCTGCGTCGCCGAGGTCCGGACCCTCCGAGAAAGCGGGGTTGGCAAAGCGGCCCTCGCCAGCGCGGTTGCCGCGGGATCCATTTTGCGCGTGCGTCGCGGTTGCTACGCATTGCCCGACGCCGACCCAGCTGACGTTGCCGAGTTGGCTTGGGGCGGCGTTGCCACCTGCATCACTGCGCTCGCAAAGTTGGGGCTTCCGGTTCCGGAACCGGACGGCATCCACTTGGCGCTGCCAGCCAGCCGAAGCTTCTCTGGCCGCAACTCACGCCCTCCGAGCGCGGTGCGGCCCCACTATTTTGCGAGGCCCCTGCCGCGCGGACCCGCGGCCGTGATCGATTCCGCCCGATGCTTGAGCGCGGAGGACCCTCTCATCGCCGTCGATGCCGCCTTGCACGAAGGCATCCTGACGCGTCGTGATGTCCAGGGTTTCACCTGGTGTTCGGACGAACGCAGGCGATTCCTGTTGAAGTATGGCGATGGTCGAGCGGAGTCTCCGCCGGAAACACTCGCGAGGCTCGCGCTGATGCGGGCAGGGATACGACCACAGTGTCAGGTGTGGATAGCCGGCATCGGGCGCGTGGACATCCTGATCAATCGCTGGCTCATCGTGGAGGTTGACGGCGAGAAGTATCACGTTGGCGAGAAGGCGTACAAGAATGACCGTCGCCGCGATCGAGCCGCTCAGCTAGGAGACCTCATGGTGCTCAGGTATCCCGGCTCAGTGGCGCGATTCAACACCGAGTTGATCGTCGCGGAGGTTAAGAGCGCCCTAAGTAACGGACCAATTGTGGTGCGGTCCGCATCGCCCCTGGTACCGCGCCCGCGTTGAGGTGAAACTCCGTGACTTAGGCGGGGGGAGTGAGGGGGTGGGTGATGTGGGTGCGCGCGTGGGGGTGGGTGATGTGGGGGTGCGCGCGGGGGGGTGGGTGGTGCGGGGGGGCGGGCGGGGGGGGGGGGGGGGTGGGGGTGGC
>CAYMRO010000069.1:0-9462 GCA_964392875.1 uncultured Demequinaceae bacterium | reverse complement strand
TCGCTGGCCGCGCCGCACACAGCGCCCGCTCCTGGAAGGGCGTCAACGCCATTCATCGCGCCGCGCCGCTCCTGACGGCGCTCGCGGAGTACGAGGCGGAGACCATCACCGTTGAGGGTCTCGAGTATCGCGAGGGCATGAACGCGGTGGGGATTAGGGGCGGAATCGCGGGCAACGTCATCCCCGACGAATGTGTTGTCACGATCAACTATCGCTTTGCTCCGAGTTGGGACCTCGACAAAGCGCAGCGCCGCCTCGAGGACGTCGTCAGTGGATCGGGCCTTGAGGATTACCAGGTGGTTTACACCGACCTCGCGACCGGCGCGCGGCCCGGGCTCGACGCTGCGCTCGCCCAATCCTTCGCCGCCGCTGCCGCACGCTTCACGGAGGGGGCGCCCCGAGCCAAGCTGGGCTGGACTGATGTGGCGAGGTTCAGCGAACTGGGGATTCCCGCCGTGAACTTTGGCCCAGGAAACCCCGAGCTGGCGCACAGCGATGATGAGCGCTGCGCCGTGGCGGAGATTGACCGCTGCCGTGCCGCGCTAGAAGCCTGGCTAACGCCGTAACGCCGTCTACCCAAGGAGAGCAATGAGCACGTACCGCAAAGGCCCCGTGATCCTGCGAGGCAAGAACCTGCCGTCCACCTCCACGAGCGGCGCGCTGCTCAAAGACCAAGACAGCGCCGATTGGTTGCACGAGGACCCTTGGCGCGTGCTGCGCATCCAGTCGGAGTTCGTTGAAGGGTTTGGCGCGCTCGCGGAGGTTGGCCCCGCGATCTCGGTGTTCGGCTCCGCCCGCACCAAGAAGCGCACGGTGGAATACACCACGGGCGTTGAAGTGGGACGGCTGCTTGCCGAGGCGGGCTACGCCACCATCACGGGTGGCGGTCCGGGCATCATGGAGGCCGCCAATCGCGGTGCCTTCGAGGCGGGCGGGCAGTCCGTTGGGCTTGGGATCGAGCTGCCTCACGAGCAGGGGCTCAATAAGTACGTCACGTTGGGCATTAACTTCCGCTACTTCTTTGCGCGCAAGACCTGCTTTGTGAAGTACAGCCAAGGATTCATTGTGCTGCCGGGCGGGTTCGGCACATTCGATGAACTCTTCGAGGCGCTCACGCTGGTGCAGACGCGCACCATCACGCGCTTTCCCATTGTGTTGATGGGCCACGCCTATTGGGATGGACTCCTCGACTGGATTCGCGACGCCGTGGTTGCGGACGGCAAGGTGTCGCCCACCGATGTTGACCTCATCTCCATCACCGATGACCCGGCCGAGGCAGTGAAACTCGCCACCACGCCCATCCCAACCGACGCGTCTGGTACGCAAAGCTAGCCCTCTCGCGTCGCGTGTGGGGTTGGTCACTGGCGGGGGGTTTGCGCATGCCTGTGTTTTTTCGGATAGCGCGAGCGACGGTAGAATGGATGTCACTGCCGCGCAACGTGCGCGCTTACCGCGAGGAGATCACAATGGCTGCGATGAAGCCCCGCACCGGCGACGGCCCCATGGAGGTCGTCAAGGAGGGCCGCAGCTACGTCATGCGCGTTCCGCTCGAAGGCGGAGGACGCCTCGTAGTGGAAATCACCGCAGACGAGGTCCGCGAATTGGGCGACGCCCTGCTCGGCGCCCTTAACCCGCCCGCCTAAGCAACCCGCGCTTCAGCAACGGACCGCCGCTCTAAGCCGTCCGCATCGCTATCAGCAGTCCATCGCCCGCCGCAAGCAGCACGGGCTCGAGCGCCTCGTTGTCCTTGACGGCCTTGAGCGTGGTGCGAACGGCGGTGGTGTCAGGGTCTCGCTGAGCGGGATCCGGCACTCGTGAGTGCCACAGCGAATTGTCGATGGCGATGATCCCGCCAACCCGCACCAGGCGCACGGCCTGCTCCAGGTATTGCGGGTACTCCTTCTTGCGCGCGTCGATGAGGACCATGTCGTAGGCGGCGTCGGCGAGGCGTGGAAGCACCTCAAGGGCACGCCCCGTGATCATGCGCGCACGCTCCGGTGCAAACCCGCCGGCAGCAATCGTCGCCTTAGCCGCCTTCTGATGCTCGGCCTCGACGTCAATGGTGGTGACAACAGCGTCGGCCGTCATGCCGCGCAATAGGTAAAGGAGGGAAACGCCCGCTCCCGTGCCTATCTCCACGGCCGTGCGTGCGCCCAGCGCGGCGGCAAACATTTGCAGCGCGCGCCCCGCGCCCGGCAGCACGGGCACGCAGCCAAGGTGGTCCGCGGCGTCTCGAGCCGCGAGCAATGCCTTGTCTTCAGGAACA
Source organism: uncultured Demequinaceae bacterium (assembly GCA_964392875.1). Classification (GTDB taxonomy): domain Bacteria; phylum Actinomycetota; class Actinomycetes; order Actinomycetales; family Demequinaceae; genus Demequina. Next base: position 7,196 of record CAYMRO010000069.1, on the reverse strand, counting down.
AAATCTTCGGCGTAAGCCCAGTTCGCAGCGTCGGCGCTCATGGTGCCTCCTTCATGAGCATGGTATCCGTCACACTCGCGCGGCGGGGGTGCCGCTCCGAGCCAAAACGTGGGAACATGGACAAGTACCCATCCGTTCTCAGGCCGTGGAGGAGGCAGCGCGATGACATCAGTCCAGATTGAATCGGCGACCGCCGCGCCTGAGGCGACCCTTCCCGCGGACCTCACGTGGGAAAACATTGTTGAGCAGCACTCGGCTCGCGTTTACCGTTTGGCTTACCACCTGACGGGCAACCAGCACGATGCAGAGGACCTCACCCAGGATGTCTTCATCCGGGTGTTCAACTCGCTCAGCCAGTACAAGCCAGGCACGTTCGAAGGTTGGCTCCACCGCATTACCACGAACCTCTTTTTGGACCGCATGCGCCGCAAGAAGCGCATCCGGTTCGACTTCATGGCGGAAGACGACGCGGCTGTGCCCACGTCGGCTAGTTTTGACCGCTACGAGCGTTCGGGTCAGCCGGAGGACGCCTTCGACATGTCTCACCTAGGTGACGACATCATCCAGGCACTTGCCGAGCTTCCCCCTGAGTACCGTGCAGCCGTTGTGCTGAGCGACATCGAGGGACTCTCGTACGAGGAGATCGCCGCCACTCTTGGTATCAAGATGGGCACCGTTCGTTCCCGCCTTTCCCGCGCCCGTGCAAAGCTGCGTGAGTCTTTGGCTCACCGCGCGCCGGTGCGGGAGGACGTGTGACAGAAAAGCACCTCGGCGACCGCGTACACGACCTCCTCGACGGGCGATTGTCCCGTGACGAGTCTCACGCCGCCATGGCGCACCTCGCGGAGTGCGAGGAATGCACCATGCGCTGGCAAGAACTCCGGGCCGCGCGCGAGGCTCTGAACTCGTCGCCTGCCGGCATCGACATGGGCTTTGCCCAGTTGCTGCTGAACAAGGACCGCATGGCGGAGATTGCGCAAGGCGAGTCTAAGCACGTTGCGCGCGCGGCGAAGGGCCGCGACAAGCGCCCCACAACGATTGCCACCGCTGTGGCGATCATCCTTGGTTTCACGGTGATAGCGGCGTATCTGGCGGGTTCGCCGGATCCCGTTGGCGCCAATATTGTGGCGATGGCCGAATCCGGCGATCGCAGCACAGCGGTCATCTACGTCAGGGGAATGGATCCCTCGCAGATGACCGACTGGGTCCAACCGGACTGGCAGGCCAGTGGACTTATTCCGGTCGATGCGAAGATTCTGCGTCACGGTGACGCCGACATCCTCGTAGCCTCACTTCTCGTTGGCCTCGATTCCGTGGTCATCGTTGAGAAGCGCGGCCGTCTCGCGTCGGTGGTGGTGGAGCGCGCTCCACACATCACCGTGAATGACGTTGACGTCTATGTGGTGAACTCGGCACCCGTTCAGGTGCTGTGGCAATCGGGAGCGGTGGTGATCGCCGCTACCTGTGAGTGTGCTGTTGACACGCTCGCGACGGCCATCGCCGCATTTCCCCAAGCCGGTGAACCGGGCGTCATGGACCAGATTGGCGCCGGACTCGGCGTCTTTGGCGACGCGCTCACCGGCCATTGAGCCCCCAGAGAAGGATTCGCATGTCTGACAACCCCTTTGCTTCGCCGGAAGACCTCTCGGCGAACACTTCCGATGCCGTGGCCCCGGCTGCCGTTGCAACGGAGCCTGCCGCAGTTGACACCGTTCTGGTGCCCGACGCTGCAGCACCTTTGATCCTGCCCTCGGCTGACGCTGTGGTCGCCGCTGACGGCACGCACCCGCGCGGGCGCATCCGCGCCGGCACAGTTGCCGCAATAGCTGGTGGGGCCCTTGTGCTTGGCGCGCTCGGCGGCTTTGGTGCCGCATTCGCGTATGACCAGATCAACTCATCTGACGCCACCGTGCCCGTGAGCGCTGCGCTTCCCGCAGCGAACAAAAACGACTCCTCACTGCAACTCCAGGATGGTTCGGTGGCGGCCGTTGCCGCTGCAGTGCTGCCGTCGGTGGTCTCCATCGAGGCCTCGTCCTCCGAGGGGCGTGCCTCCACGGGCTCCGGTTTTGTGGTGCGCGCGGACGGCTACATCGTCACCAACAACCACGTTGTTGACGGCGCAGATGGCTCCATCAAGGTGCTGTTTGGCGACGGCACAGTGACGGATGCCACAGTGGTGGGCAAGACCTCGGACTACGACCTCGCAGTGCTCAAGGTGGACAAGACCGGCCTGACTCCGCTGACGCTCGCGGACTCGTCAGCTGTTGTGGTTGGCGACCCTGTGATCGCCATCGGTTCGCCGCTCGGCCTGGATTCCACGGTCACCACGGGCATCGTTTCCGCCCTACACCGGCCCGTGACCACGTCCTCTGAGACGGGGGACGGTGCTGCGTTCATGGATGCCATCCAGACCGACGCTGCCATCAACCCCGGAAACTCCGGCGGTCCCCTCATCGACTCCGCGGGCCAGGTGATTGGCATCAACTCGGCCATCGCGTCTACCGGAGCCGTCTCGGGCCAGGCCGGATCGGTTGGTCTTGGCTTTGCGATCCCGTCCAATCAGGTGCGCCGCACGGTGGAGGAACTCATCTCTACCGGCACGGCAACGTACCCTGTGATCGGCGTCATGCTGGACCCCACCAACCAGGGTGAGGGCGTCCTCATTGCCAAGGAAGTTGACGGCAAGCCGGGCGTTGTGGCTGGCAGCCCCGCAGACAAGGCGGGCGTCAAGCCTGGCGACACCATCACCGCAATCGATGGCCGCACCATCACGCGCGCCGACGACCTAGTGGTCGCGATCCGCGCCAAGGCTCCCGGCGACACCGTGACGCTTACGGTAAAGCGCGGTGGCAAGGAGCAAGACATTACGGTCACACTCGCTGCGGATTCTGATGTTGCGTTTGGCGATGAAGAGAAGGCACCTGCGGGCGGCGACGACTCAAGCGAGTAGTCGTAGCACAATAGACCCATGTTTGGCATCAACCCCGGGGAGTTCGCACTCCTCGCGCTCGTGGCGATCATCGTCATCGGTCCCGAGCGTCTGCCCTCCTACTCGCGGCAATTGCGCGAATGGGTGGTCAGGGGGCGCCAAATGTGGCAGCAGGGCAAAGAGCAGATCCAGGCCGAGGTTGGCGACGACATCGACTGGAAGTCCCTAGACCCGCGTCAGTACGATCCTCGTCGCATTGTGCGCGAGGCGCTCTACGAGCCCATTCCCAAGCCTGCCCCCACGTGGGCTCCGGCCCCCGGCCCGGCAACTGCGCAACGCGCGCCGTTCGACGCCGACGCCACCTGATCCGAGCGCAAAACCCGGCCACAGCGTCGGGCATTCGCGGGAGACCTGGAAGAATGGCGCCCATGACTCAGCGCGTCTTCTCTGGCATGCAGCCAACCAGTGACTCTTTACAGCTCGGCAATTACGTTGGCGCGCTACTGCAGTGGGTTGAGTTGCAAGAGACGCGCGACGCGATCTATTGCGTGGTGGACTTGCACGCGCTCACTACCTCACCGGATCCGACGGTGCTGAAGCGCCGCACGCGGGTCACGGCCGCGCAGTTCCTGGCGGCCGGGGTGGACCCGGCTCGGTCCCTGCTGTTTGTGCAGTCGCATGTGGCCGCGCACGCTGAGCTCGCGTGGATTCTGTCCACGTTCACGGGCATGGGCGAGGCCGGCCGCATGACCCAGTTCAAGGACAAGTCGGCGCAAGTGGGAGACTCGGGAACCAACGTGGGCCTCTTCACGTACCCCGTGTTGATGGCCGCCGACATCCTGCTTTACGACACGAATCTGGTGCCGGTTGGCGAGGACCAACGCCAACATCTTGAGCTGTCGCGCGACCTCGCGCAGCGCCTCAATGCGCGGCTTGGCGAAGACACCGTGGTGGTGCCGGAGCCGTACATCCTCAAGGAGACGGGCAAGATCTACGATCTCCAGGAGCCCACCAAGAAGATGTCCAAGTCGTTCTCAAGCCCCAAGGGCATCATCGAGATTCTCGACGATCCCAAGACTGTGGCCAAGAACATCAAGTCCGCGGCGACGGACTCGGGCACGGTGATTGCCTTTGACCCGGCTGAGAAGGCTGGCGTGTCCAATCTGCTGACCATCTACGCGGCACTGACAGGGCGGGGCATCGCGGACATCGTGGCCGAGTACGACGGCAAGATGTACGGGCACCTCAAGGCCGATCTCGCCGAGATTGTGGTGGATGCGCTCACGCCCGTGCGCGAACGGGCGCTCGAATGGATCGAGTCTCCTGACAAGCTCGATGAGGTGCTGGCCCAGGGCGCTGCCAAGGCCGCCACGATCGCACAGGGGACGCTCGCGCGAATTTATGACCGTGTTGGCCTCTTGCCCAAGCGGAACTAGCTGACATGGGTGAACGGACGGTGAAGGCAACGGCCGCGGCGCGCGGCCGCTTTGTCTACCTCAAGGAACTGGCCGAATGGTTCCAGAACCGTCCGGTGGGTGTCGCGGGAACGCGCTACGTCAAGCAAAACGGCAATGTGCTGTCCGGCGGAATCGCGTACTACTCGCTCGCGTCCATCGCCGCCGCAGTTGTGCTCGCCGTCACCGTGGCCAGCTTCGCGGTATTCAACTCACCCACATTCCGTGCCGACGTCATCGAATACGTGGGAAATGCCATCCCGGGCCTCTTCCCCGACGGCGATCAGCCGGGACTGATAGACCCGGACTCCATCGAGGCGCCAACGGTGAATGGCGTGGTGGGACTCGTCGCATTCCTGGTGCTCATCTACACAGCCACGCGCTACATGCGTGGGCTGCGCGCGGGGGTACGTGTCATGCTGGGCGATGCGGCGGGCACCAAAATACCTGGGACGTTGCGCGACATCATTGTGCTCTTCGCCCTGGTACTACTCGCGGTTGTTGGTACCGCGCTCCAGGTCATTGCCGTGAACCTGGCTCACTTTGTCTCGCGCCTGCTTGGCGACGACATCGTGAGCGCGTGGGTGGTGACTGTGGTGGCGTTCGTGGTTGGGTTCGTCATGGACTGCGTGTTCGTTGCGCTCGTGCTGCTGGTGCTTGGCCGGGCGCAGGCTACACGCCGCGTCATGGTCCCCACCGTTCTGGCAGCGGGATTCGCATTTGCAATACTGCAGGCTGCGAGCGGACTCCTCGTTGCCTCGGCGTCCAACAACTCGGTGCTCGCGCCGTTCGCGGCGATCATCGCGCTCATGCTGTTCGTGGACCTGACGGCCCGGACGCTACTGATTGCCGCCTCGTGGATTGGCGCCGTGACGGAGCACGAGGCGCGCATCGCGGCTGGCGAGGTGCTCCCGCCAAAACCCACCGCCGAGTCGGTGCGCTCGGGTGATCCCGCGGAAGAGCCGGCTTAAATCTCGCCGCTCGTCAGTGCGCGCTTGACCTCGGAGATTGCCTTGGTGACCTCGATGCCGCGCGGGCACGCCTCCGTGCAGTTGAATGCCGTGCGGCACTTCCACACCCCGGCCTTGTCGTTGAGCACCTCGAGGCGGTCCCACTGGCCCTCGTCGCGAGAGTCAAAGATGAATCGGTGCGCGCCAACGATGGCCTGCGGGCCAAAGTACTGGCCGTCCGTCCAGAACACGGGGCAGGCAGTGGTGCAGGCGGCGCACATGATGCACTTGGTGGTGTCATCGAAGCGCGCGCGCTCGGCGGGGGTCTGCAGGCGTTCGCGTTCCGGCGTTGGCCCCGTGGTGATGAGGAACGGCATGATCGCGCGGTAGCTCGCGAAGAACGGCTCCATGTCCACGATGAGGTCCTTCTCAACGGGAAGGCCCGCGATGGGCTCCACCGTGATGGGGCGCGAGGGGTTCAGGTCTTTGAGCAGCGTCTTGCACGCGAGCCGGTTCTTTGCGTTGATGCGCATGGCGTCTGAGCCGCACACCCCGTGCGCGCACGAGCGGCGGAAGGCCAGTGACCCGTCTTGATCCCACTTGATCTTGTGCAGCGCGTCAAGAACGCGGTCGGTGGCGTGTGCCTCCACCGTGAACTCTTCCCAGTACTCCTCGCCGGCCGCATGCTCATCGGTGCCGTCTGGGTTGAGGCGCTTGATCCGCAGCGTCACCTCGATGGGCGTGATGTCGCCCATCGTGCCAACAGCCTCGTCGGTCGCAGTCATCTCAATACCGCCGTTCATCAATACCGCCTTTCCATGGGCTGGTACTTGGTGATGGTCACGGGCTTGTGCTCAAGCCGCACGCCGTCCGCCCCCGCGTACGCCATGGTGTGAACCAAGAAGTTGACATCGTCTCGCGTGGGGAAGTCTTCGCGGTAGTGGCCGCCGCGGCTCTCCTCGCGCGCGAGTGCGCCGGCAACCACAACCTCGGCGAGGTCAATGAGGAAGCCCAGTTCCATCGCCTCGAGGAGGTCGGTGTTGAATCGCTCCCCGCGATCATGGATGGCCACGTTGGGGAAACGCTGCTTGAGGTCTGCGATGACTGCCGCCGCCTCACTCATGGACGCGGCGTCCCGGAACACCTGCACGTTGCGGTACATGGTCTCCTGCAGCGCGCGGCGCAGGTCAGCGACCTTCTCGCCGCCGGGCTTGCCAACACTTGCTTTCAATTGCCCGACGCTCGCCTTGAGGGCCTCGTCAACGTTGGCTGGGAGTGGGGGAGCGGCGGCAAGGCCGGTTGCGTAGTCGGCGGCCGCGATGCCAGCACGGCGGCCAAACACGTTGATGTCGAGCAGCGAGTTGGTGCCCAGCCGGTTGGCGCCGTGAACTGACACGCAAGCGCATTCGCCCGCGGCATATAGTCCGTGCACGATGTCGGTGTTGTTGCGCAGCACTTCGCCGTTGACCGTGGTGGGAATGCCGCCCATCGCGTAGTGGGCCGTTGGGTACACGGGAACGGGCTGCGTGTAAGGCTCCACGCCAAGGTACGTGCGCGCAAACTCCGTGATATCAGGCAGCTTTTCGTCGATGTGTGCCGGCTCAAGGTGAGTGAGGTCAAGGAAGACGTAGTCCTTGTTTGGGCCCGCACCGCGGCCCTCGCGCACCTCATTTGCCATGGCGCGTGCCACCATGTCGCGCGGCGCCAGGTCCTTGATGGTTGGGGCGTAACGCTCCATGAAGCGTTCGCCCTCGGAGTTGCGCAGAATGCCTCCCTCGCCGCGTGCGGCCTCGGAAAGCAGAATCCCGAGGCCCGCCAAACCGGTGGGGTGGAACTGGAAGAACTCCATGTCCTCAAGCGGCA
>CAYMRO010000068.1:0-9479 GCA_964392875.1 uncultured Demequinaceae bacterium | reverse complement strand
ATGTGGCCGGGAGCCGTGGTGGGCACATTTACCCGCCCGCTCGTGTGGGGATCGGCATTCGGCGGGCTTGCCTTTGGGCTGCTGGCCCTCTCGGCGAACTTCAGCTAATGCGCTAGCCCAGCCCCTCCGGCAACGCCTCCGCGTGCACAAACACCAGTCGCTGCGTGGGCCGGGTCATGGCGACGTAGAGATCACCAGGCCGCGCGGCAATCTGCGCCGGCTCCACAACCACTACAACGTCAAATTCCAGGCCCTTTGACTCGCGGGGGTCAATGAGCGTGACATCCGCACCGGCCAGCAATGGCTCGAGCGCAGCGCGCCGGGACTCGTCCGCGATCACCGCAACGAGCCCGCCGCCCGTTAGCAGCCCAGATTCCTGCCGCGCGATCGCCGCCGCACGCGCGTTGACGTCGGCGTCGGCATCGGCGACCACAATGAGCGAATCGTCAACCTCGCGCGCGGCGCTCAGTTCACTCACGGGCAACCGAGCGGCAGCCGCGAAGGCCTGGGCCGCCCGGGCAACGGATGCGGGGATTCGGTAGGAGATGGTGAGTTCACGCAACGTCCACGATTGCGTGAATAGCGGGTCCATCGTCTCGGGCCACCAGCGCGTGCCAGCGGGCGCGGACACCTGCGCAACGTCGCCAACGATGGTGAAGGACCGGGTTGGGCAGCGGCGCAGGAGCATGCGCCACCCCATGGGGCTGAGCTCCTGGGCCTCGTCAACCACCACGTGCCCGTACGTCCAACTGCGGTCCGCCCACGCCCGCTCCGCAACCGAGAGCCGCGTGACGCCACCCTGCATGCGCTGCGCGAGGGTCTCCGCGTCCACCTTGATCATCGACTCCGCGCCAAAGCTTTCCAGCACCTCCTTGGCGTAGCGGATCTCATCCTTGGTGGGCTTGCTTGGCCCCTTGCGGCCGCCGCCGGGCATGTCGCCAAGCAGTTCCGCGGCCTCGTCCAGCAGCGGGACGTCGGCGTCGGTGAAGGGGGCGTCGGCGGAGCGCTGCAATAGCCGACGCTCTTCCGGCTTGAGCGTTCGCGTTGCGTTGGCAAGCAGGTGAGGCTTGGAGAACAGGTCTCGCAACAACTTCTCAGGAGTGACGGGCAGCCAGCACAGGTTGATGGCGATGCGCAGGTCGCGATCCTCGCGCACGTCCCGCTCGAGTTCGCGGCGGTCGTCCGCGTCAATCGACTCGCCAAGCTGCTCGGCGAGTTGAGCGCTGAGGCGAGTGATCATGGCTTTTGCGAAGACCGCGCGAGCCTCGTTGTGCGGCCGGCCGTCGCGTCGGGCATGCGCCTGAGCCTCGCGAATGTCGTGGCGACGCAACACCACAACCCGGCCATCCAACCTAAATTCCTGGTCCGTGCGCGGCACCCGCTGGCGCTCGCGCACTGCGGCGCGCACAACGTCGGCCATCATGAGCCGGCCCTTGAGCTCGGCAACGGCGTCGGCCTCGTGGGTGGTGGTATCGGTCCCACGCACGAGCCCAGACAGTGTGGTGGATACGGCACCGGTCTCGCCGAGCGAGGGGAGCACGTGGTCGATGTACCGCAAGAAAGACTGCGAGGGGCCAATGAGGAGCACGCCGCGAGACTCGAGCAGGTTGCGGTGGTGATAGAGCAGGTAAGCGGCGCGGTGCAGGGCCACGGCGGTCTTGCCGGTGCCCGGGCCGCCCTGGACCACGAGCGCTCCAGTCAAGGGCGCGCGGATGACGGCGTCCTGTTCCGCCTGGATGGTGGCAACGATGTCGCCCATGCGGCCGGTGCGGCGCGCGCCTAGCGCCGCGAGCAGCGCGCCCTCGCCGGCGAGGGACTCGCCCAGCCCGGCCTCTTCGAGCGCCTCAACGTCCAGCACGTCATCCTCAACCGCCGTGACCACGCGACCCTGGGTGGTGAGGTGGCGGCGCTTGATGACGCCCGAGGGGTTGGCTGCGGTAGCCGAGTAGAACGCGCGGGCGGCTGGCGCGCGCCAGTCGGTGAGGAGGGGAGCGTGCTCGGCATCGGAGAGGCCGATGCGGCCAACGTAGAGCTGCTCATCCCCAATGAGGTCAAGGCGGCCAAACGCGAGGCGGTCCTCCACGGCGTCGAGTTGCGCGATGCGGTCCTCGTAGAGCGTGGCGAAGGCGTCCCGCTCGGAGCGGTTTTGTGGGGAGCCGGAGGGACCCTCTCGGCGAATGTCGCCAAGCCGCGCGCTCGCCTCGTCCCGCAGGGCGTCAAGACGCGCGTAAAGGACGTCCACAACGCTCTGCTCGGCCGCGATCCCCGAGTGCTGTGCCGTAACGCCGCGATCGTCCTGCATCGTCATTTACCCTCGCCCAAAAATCTGTTTGCCTGGCAAAGCAGTCATCCATTATCGCAGGATGCGCGGGCGTTTGTGCGCACGTGTTCGCGGGGCGCGAGAACTGCGAGCCGCGTCACCGTGCCGTGACACACTTGGAGAGGAGGTACACGTGTCCAAATCTCTCGTGAAGTGGAACCCCAACGGAGTCGCCGAGTGGGCCGCGAGCGCGCCCACGGAAGGGGCCGTGCTGGTGCATTCGCTGCGGGGCTTCCTCGACGCGGGCAAGGCTGGCGCCATCGTGGCGGAACACTTGCGGGGCATGGACAGCGTGAATCTCGCGAGCTTCAACATCGACGCGCTCCTCGACTACCGCTCCCGCCGGCCGGAAATGACTTTCTCCGTCAACGAGTGGACCTCCTACGACGAGCCGCACTTGGATCTCGACATGGTGCGCGACGCGGCGGGCACACCGTTCCTGCTGCTCCACGGCTTTGAGCCGGACCTCAAGTGGGAGCGCTACACCCGCTCCGTGCGGGGAATTGTGGAGCGGCTGGGAGTTGGCCTCACCCTCGGCACGCACGGCATCCCCATGGCAACGCCTCACACGCGGCCCATCTCGGTGACCATTCACGGCACGCGCCAAGACCTCATGCCGGACTTCCCAAGCCTGTTTGGCACCGTCACGGTGCCCGCCTCCGCCCAGAACCTCATGGAATACCGCTTTGGTCAGTGGGATCTCGCGGCGCTCAACGTTGCCGTGCACGTTCCTCATTACTTGGCGCAGTCCGCCTATCCGCAGGCCGCCCAGCGCGCACTGGTTGGCCTTGAGGGCATCTCCGGTTTGGAACTTCGGCCAGAAGAATTGGACGAGGCATCCGTCCGCGCCCAAGAGGAAATCGACAGGCAAATGGGTGAGTCGAGCGAAATTCAGGCCCTAGTTGGGGTGCTCGAGGAGCAATATGACGCCTTCCAGGAATCCCGCGGAGAGGGCCTTCCGGTAGATGGACCGTTGCCGTCTGCGGACGAACTGGGCGCGGAATTCGAGAAATTTCTCGCTCAGCAGCGCTGGGATCTGCCGCCAGGGCCATAAATGTGTCACACTTGTCCTGGTTGAACGTAGTGTGCAAGAACCGGTCTGGATTGACTTGGGACGCGGCATTGCTGAGACGAGCAGGGGCGCAGTGCCCCCGCTTCCCCCCAGGGCAGTACAGATTAAGGAAAGTTCATGGCACAGGGTTCTGTGAAGTGGTTCAACGCTGAGAAGGGCTATGGGTTCATCGCCCAGGACGGCGGCGGCGCCGACGTCTTCGTCCACTACTCCGCGATTCAGTCCGATGGTTACAAGTCCCTCGAAGAGGCGCAGCGCGTCGAGTTCGAGGTCACCCAGGGTCCCAAGGGTCCCCAGGCTGAGGCTGTAAACGTCATCTAGTCTTCCCGCACTCGCTTGAGTGCAAGCAAAGGCCGCCTTCCCCTTGTGGGTAGGCGGCCTTTGTCGTTCCGGAGGGGCGGTTACGCCCAGTTGCCATCCACGCCGGTAGGCAAAGGGGCCGACGCTGCATACCGTCCCAGCGCGGCCGCCAGTTCTGGCTGGGGTTGGGCGCTCGCGACGAGCACCACGTTGCCTCGTCGCTTACGGCGCATCACTGCGTGCTCGCCCACCGCCAGCACGTGGGGGAACGCCGCACGGGCCGCGCGCGCGTCTGCGGCAGCCGCCGGAGAGGAAGGCGTGACGGCCACGTTGGCCACCGCGAGCCCACCCTCGCGCAACACCCGCTGCGCATGCGACCACCACTCGGGAGTCGCCAGATGGGCTGGCACGGCATCGTCGCCAAACGCATCGCGCACAATGAGGTCGAGGCTCGCGTCTGCGCGCTCCGCAAGCGCGGCGAGCCCATCCTGTGCCCGCACCCTGAGGCGAGGTGCGCGCGGGAGGTCCCACCAGCGTCGGGCCAATTCAGCGAGGGTGACGTCAATGTCAACGGCGATGTGGCGAGAAGCTGGGTGAGCGTTCGCCAGGTGACGCGGCAAGGTGCACGCCGCCGCGCCAACATGCAGCGCGAGCCACGCGTGATCCGCGCGTTCCGCGTCCCACGCGGCAATGGCCGCAGCCTCGTGGCGCATGTACTCAAAATCGAGCGAAAAGTCTGCGCGCAGGCTCGACGACGGCACGCCGTTGACGTACACCGTGACCGAGCCGTCGGCCTCGTCAATGAGCTCCACGGTGCCCGTAGCGATGGGAATCGGCACGCCCCGCGGCACACCTGCGGCGAGGGATATGGCTTGACGCGAGGCGTTGGGGGAACGGCTGGTGCGGGCCACCCGTTGACCATAGCGTCCGGGGGTGGCCGTTGGCCCCCCAACAAACTAGACTGATATCACCTATACGCGAAGGGAGGTCGCAATGCCGCTGTCCGAGTACGAACAACGGGTCCTTGAGCAGATGGAACGCGACCTTGGGGCGGACCCCAAGCTCAACTCCGCCATGTCCAAGGCGGTGCGCCCTCGCGGCCGCTGGACCTTCGCGTTCATCGGCATCGTGGCTGGTCTTGGCGTGCTCATTGGCGGCGTCGTGGCCCAGTTGACGGTGGTGGGCGTGCTCGGCTTTGCCGTCATGCTGGGGTTTGCGCTGTGGGGCATGCTCGCTCCTGCCAAGCGCAGTCACGCCGCGGCGGCAGGAACGGCTACCGACGCCAAGCCCAAGGCCAAGCGGCAGGGCTTTATGAATCGTGTTGAGGAGCGCTTTGAGCGCCGACGCGATCAGGGCGATTTTTAGCCCCCGCGTTCGCTTCCTGCACCACCGCACCAACCTGTGCCGCAAGCCACTCTTCTGTGGGCTCCGGCTGCAATAGCCCTGGCGGCGCGTAACGGTGGTCGCTCACCACATCCCGCAGGCTTGCCAAAGCGAGTGCACCGGAGCTCGAGAGCGGCGTGCCACTTGCCTCGAGGCTGGTTGAGAGTCCGTCCGCTGCCTCGAGGGGCGTGAGCGAGAGCGGCCAGCGCAGGGCCTCCGGCACGCGTGCGCGCAACGACACCCAGGCGGCCTCTGGCCCATGGGCGATTGCGCGCGCAGCGGCGCGCTGCCTGAGCATCCACGCCCCGGCGCCCGCCGCGGCCGCCACGAGCACCATCACCGCGATGAGCCACCACGCCACGCCCGAGTCGCCTGTGGTGTCCCCGGAACCGGTCTCTGGATCCGTGGTGTTTACCGGCGCATTGGGGTTGCCGCTCGTATTTGGCTCGGCCGAGGGGATCGTGACGCTGCCTGAACCAAAGCCGCCCGAGGCGCTGTCCATGGTGTACTGCGGCGCGCTTCCGGTCTGGACGGCTGGCGTTGGCTCAAATCGCACCCACCCCTCGCCGGGGAAGTACAGCTCCGGCCACGCGTGCGCGTCACCGCTGCGCACGGCCCAGATGTTGTTGTCCGTGAGGTGGCCGCCAAGGAATCCCACCGCGAGGCGAGAGGGGATGCCCAAGGAGCGCGAGAGCATGACCATGGTGGTGGCGAATTGCACGCAATAGCCGGCACGATCGTCGAGGAACTGGGAGACCGAGTCGCCGCCGCCATCTGGTGACACGGAGGTGTCGTACGTGAAGTTCTCGGTGTTACGCAGATAATTCTGCAGCGCGACCGCCTGGCCATACTGGCTCGTGGCGTCCTCGGTGATGGATATCGCGAGCGACTGCAGGCGCGCCAGGTCAACGGAGCTGGGAACGTCGGTATACCCGCCGCCAATCTCGTCGCCGCCAGCGTTGATCGCGGCTTGTGAAGCCTGCAGGTTGTCTGCCGTGAAGTATGCGAGGTCGGTATCGATCGAGTACTGGAGATCGCGAGTGCCCTTGCCGCTCGTTGTCACCTCGTCGCGAGATGGCGAGTAGCTCCATGAATCATCCACGCTCACCGCCCTGGGGAACGTGGGGATGGGCAGGTTGCGCTCGGACAGCCGGGTGACATTCATGTCCAAGGTCACGCGCTTGGCCTCGTCCCAGCCGGCTGGCTCCAGGGGCCACAGCACTGGACCGGTGGCGGGCACGGTGTCTGTGGGCTCCGCCTTTTCGCGAGTCCACATGCTGCCGTCAAAGTTGCGATAGGTGTAGACCCGCAGGGTGTCCGGGTGGCTGCCGGTGCTCGTGTACGTCATGACCACTTGCTCGGAATTGACCGTGAGCGAATTGCGCAAGTCCAGCGCCAGGTTGAGCCGAGTGGAAGTCTCCAGGGAATCCGGCGCATTGAAACGGGGGATTGACCCCCATCCGTTCCCGCCGAGCGCCGCGGGGACAACCAGCACCGTCACGAGCAAGGCGGCGCTCGTGGCGATGACCGCCCCGGACATGGGCGCCGTGCGATGGGTCACCATTGACGAGCGCGCGGCGCCCATCGCGATCATCCAGCAGGCAGCCGTGGCGAACAGCGCCCAGAGGGGCACCTGAAACTGTATGAAGATGGCGGGCGTCCAGGGCAGCATGAGCACCACGCCGGAAACCGCCACCGCGCGCCACGACGCGGCCAGGTGATCGGCAACGATGAAAACGGCAACGGCAAAACCCGTGAGGAGCGCCACGAGCGGCGTGGTCGCCACCGCGGGGGCGGGGGTGTCAGCCGCGTACGTGACGCCGTTCGCCATCGCTTGCCATAGGTCACCAATGGCCGACGGTGTTGGCAGCAGGTCTCGCACGCCGTCTTGGTCTACGGCAAAGAGCGGAATCATCACGACAATCGCGGTTACGAGCGAGGCGAGGGTGGGGAGAAAGCGCGAACGCGTCGCGGCTCTCGTAAGCAGATTGGCGGTGGTCACGAGCGCCAGCACCAGGAACACCGCGCGCAGCCACGCGCGGTCCTCGATGAGGGTGGTGAGGGCGAACATAGACACGAAGGTGCCTAGCGCCATGAGCGCGGTCACGGTCCACGGGGTGCGGGTAGTTGTCATTCGATGTCACCCGCAGACAACAGTGCGGACCATACGGACTCGAGATCGCTCGTTGCGGAGACGGTGGCCACTCGCCAGCCAGAGCGGCGAAGAGCTCGCACGGTGTCTTGCGCGGCCTCGGCGGTTGGGGCCGAGGTGCGCACCAGGGCCCAGGCCCTGCCCGTGTCGCCGATGGGGAGAAGGGCGTCCAACGCCTCCCTCTCAAGCGGTTCCACCACGGCAACGATGACCTCGCCGTGGGACGCGTCGTGCTGCACTTGGCGCGCGGCGCGGACAATCTGGGTGGTGGCCGCGTGCGCAGAAACGGGGGCCGTGAGGTCAACGGTCTGGTTGAGCAGCGCGGCACGGCCGGCCTCGGTGCCGTGCTCGCCAAGGTGACGCACGGTGTCCGGGTTGAGACCCGCTCCGAGCATCCGCACGGGGTGGCCCGAGCCCAGCACCGAGAGGGCGATCGAGGCTCCGGCAGAGATGGACCATTCGAGGGCGTGAGGATCCCTGGGCAAATCCAGCAACACCGTTGCGGGGCGCCTCCCGGCGCGCTCGTCGGAGCGAACGAGCATGGTGCCGCGGCGGGCCGACGATGCCCAATGCACGCGGCGCATGTCGTCGCCTTCGCGGTAGTCGCGCAGCGAGGCGTCGTCAGGGGAGGGAGTGCGGGCACCAAGCACGATGCGATCCGCGTGGCCCATGAGGGCGCCTGCGGTGCCGCTCAGGTCGATGACGGTGGGCCAGACGGGCACAAACTCCGCCTCGCCAACGGCGGTGTCTGCCCACAGCACACCAAAAGGATCCGCGGTGTGCACTAGGGCAGGGCCAAGCGGCCACCGCCCACGCTTCACCGGCAAGAGCGAGTAGGTGAGGGTCAGCGTGGACTCGTCGCGAGCAACGGACGCCTTGGTGCCCATCCCGCCGGTGAGCTCTGACGCGGCCTGCTCGCGAATGTCGAGCGACTGCGTAACTGTGCGTCGCCAGCGAGAGGTGCGCGAGCCGTCGGACTGAATGGTGACCGTAACGGTGCCCGGCACGCCGGCCGTGAGGGGGTGCGGCACCACCTCGCGGCGCGCGTAGGGGAACCGCGAGACGAAGGTGTTGACGGAGAGCAGCATCCACACGCACGAGACGGCAAAGACGCAAATCATGAAGATGCCGCAATAGACGAGGATGGGCGTGGCAAGCCCAACCCCGAGCGCACCAAAGACGAGCCCCGCCGTGCCAAGCCCAACCCCACGCGCGCTGAACGCGGTGGCGGTGCGCTTGCCCTCAGATTGGTTCATCTACTCGCGCTCACGTTCCTTGGTTCACGCCGCCGTTGCACTCATGACGTCACCGGCGCGTGCTCCACGGCGCGCTCGCGAGCAACAGGCATGTCGCGCGCGGCCACGGGCACGGGAGTGCGCGTAACGGTCTCGCGCATGATCTGCTGAGTGCTGCGGCCCGCGAGGCGGGACTCCGTACTTGCAATGAGCCGGTGAGACATCACGGAGACGGCAAGTGCCTTGACGTCGTCCGGCAGCACGTGGTTGCGCCCCGCCATTGCGGCCCGAGACTTGGAGGCATACAACAGCTGCAGCGCCGCGCGCGGTGAGCCGCCAAGGCGGAGCGCCGTGTCGTTGCGCGTTGCCGCGACCAAGTCAACGATGTACTGCTTGATGGCGGGCGCCACATAGATGCCGCGCGCCACGGCGATGGCTCGCGCGAGGTCATCAAGGCTCGCCACGGGCGTGATGGCGGCAAGGGGATCGGCGCCGTCGTGTGCGTCAAGCATCGCCATCTCGTCCCGCGCACTCGGGTAGCCAACGGACACCTGGGTCATGAAGCGGTCCCGCTGCGCCTCGGGGAGGGTATACGTGCCCTCCATCTCGATGGGGTTCTGCGTGGCGACCACCACGAACGGAGCAGGCAAGGTGCGTGTCACGCCGTCAACAGTGACGGCACGTTCCTGCATCGCCTCGAGGAGGGCGGCTTGGGTCTTTGGCGACGCACGGTTGATCTCGTCGGCAATCACAACGTTGGCAAAGACCGGCCCCGGCCGGAACTCAAACCGGTGATCGTCACTGCGGAAGATCGAGACGCCGGTGACGTCGCTCGGCAACAGGTCCGGCGTGAACTGAATGCGACCAACGGACCCGCCAACGCTCGCTGCGAATGCCCGCGCAAGGGTGGTCTTACCCACACCCGGAACGTCTTCAAGCAGCACGTGCCCTTCAGCGAGCACGGTGGCGAGAGTGGCGGTGATTGCCCCGTCGAGGCCGCTCAGCACAGTGGATATC
>CAYMRO010000067.1:0-9646 GCA_964392875.1 uncultured Demequinaceae bacterium | reverse complement strand
CGCCGACCTCGCGAACGTGCTCAACGAGGCCGCGCTGCTCACGGCGCGGCGCGCGCGTCAGCAGATCGGCACCGGCGAGATGGACGAGGCCATCGATCGCGTCATCGCGGGCCCGCAACGCCGCACCCGCGTCATGAACGACCACGACAAGCGCGTAACCGCCTACCACGAGGGTGGTCACGCAGTGGTGGCCGCCGCCATGAACTACACCGACCCCGTCACCAAGGTCACCATCCTCCCGCGAGGCCGCGCACTCGGCTACACGATGGTCATGCCGCAAGAGGATCGCTACTCCAAGACGCGCAATCAGCTGCTGGACAACCTCGCCTACTCCATGGGCGGCCGCATCGCCGAGGAACTCGTGTTTGGCGACCCGTCCACCGGCGCGAGCAACGACATCAGCCAAGCCACCGAGATCGCCAAGCAGATGGTCACGGAATTTGGCATGTCCACCAAGATCGGCTCGGTGCGCCTCAGCGGCTCGTCCGGCGAAATGTTCCTTGGCCGCGACATGGGCCACGGCCGCGACTACTCGGATCAGCTCGCATCCGTCATCGACGACGAAGTGCGCGGCCTCATGGACGGCGCCCTCCGCGAGGCGACCATCGCACTGTCCCAGAACCGCCACGTGCTGGACCGCATCGCGCTTGAACTCCTCGACAAGGAGACGCTCAACGAGGTGGAACTCGAGGAAGTCTTCAAGGACATCGTCAAGGTGGACGCACGCGAGAGCTGGCTCAGCGGCGAGTGGGTAGCGAACGCGCCAGCGGCCGCAAAAGCACCAGCCGTCGCTGCCGCATTCAAAACCGCGGTGCCCGACGCCGTGGTTGAGACAGATGCCCAGGCTGAGGAAGCAGTAGAAAGGCAGGCAGAGAAGGAAGCGGACGAGGAGAAGGCCCCCGCACCCGAACTGCTGGAACCTAAGGACGAGAGCTAATCACCATGGCCGTAGACAAGCCCCGCGTTGAAGCCGCCGTGAGGGAGATTCTTGCGGCCATTGGCGAAGACCCAGACCGAGACGGCCTGCTTGACACCCCGGCACGGGTGGCTCGCGCCTACGACGAGCTGTTTGCGGGACTCGATCAGGACCCCGCCGAGGTGCTCAACGCAGTCTTTGAGTTGGGCCACGAAGAGATGGTCCTCGTCAGGGACATCGAGCTCTACTCCATGTGCGAGCACCACTTGGTGCCCTTCCACGGGGTGGCCCACGTGGCCTACATCCCAGGACCGAACGGCCGCATCACTGGGCTCAGCAAGATTGCGAGGCTCGTGGATCTCTACGCCAAGCGCCCGCAAGTCCAGGAGCGCCTCACCACTCAGGTGGCGGATGCCATCGTTGAACATGTGGGAGCGCGCGGAGTCATAGTTGTAGTTGAGGCCGAGCACCTGTGCATGTCCATGCGCGGCATACGCAAGACCGGGTCACGCACCGTGACAAGCGCGGTACGCGGCATCATGCGAGACGGCGCCACCCGCGCGGAGGCCATGAGCCTCATCGTTGGGAAGTAGCCATGACGCTCGTCATGGGGATACTCAATGTGACCCCTGACAGCTTCAGTGATGGTGGCCGCTGGCTTAGGCCCGACGCTGCTACCGCCCATGGCGCGGCCCTCGCCCAGGCGGGTGCGGACATTGTTGACGTGGGCGGGGAGTCCACGCGCCCGGGCGCCCAGCGGGTGTCGCCGGATGAGGAGTTGGCGCGGGTATTGCCGGTCATCGAGGCGCTCACCGGGCAGGGCATCCGGGTGAGCATTGACACGATGCGCGCCGCCACCGCCCGCGCGGCCGTGAGCGCCGGAGCGAGCATCGTCAACGATGTCTCGGGGGGCTTGGCGGACCCAGAAATGGCCTCCACGGTGGCCCAACTGGACGTTGATTACATCTGCATGCACTGGCGCGCGCACTCCACCCAAATGGATGCGGAGGACGTCTACACGGACGTTGTCGCCGAGGTCCGTGACGAGCTTGGCGCGCGCGTTGCCGCACTGACCGCGGCTGGCGTCAAGAAAGACCGCATCATCCTGGACCCGGGCCTGGGCTTCAGCAAGGTGGGCCAAAGCAACTGGCCGCTGCTTGCCGGCATCCCCAACTGGTCCGGCGGAATGCGCGTCCTTATCGCGGCGTCGCGCAAGCGATTCCTCGGGGCGGCGATAGGCCGCCCCCAATCAAATCCAACGGAACGCGAGGCAGCGACCACCGCCGTGACCTCCTTGGCTGTAGCGTCGGGCATATGGGGCGTGCGTGTGCATGACGTAACCGCGGCGCGCGACGCAATCGCCGTGGTGGCGGCATGGCAAGATGCCAGGCAGACGGAAGGATAAGGGCATGACGGTGTGGGTCAATTCGTATGTCAAGGGTGGCGTGGAGCTCGATCAGATTGTGGTTGAGGGCATCCGCGTCACGGGCTTCCATGGTGTGCTGGCAACGGAGCGTGACACGGGCCAGTTGTTTTTTGCCGATGTTGTTGCGCACGTAAACACGTCCGTGGCGGCGGCCACCGATCAGCTGGCGCGCACCGCGAACTACTCGGACATTGCCGACGCAGTGGCGGGTGTGCTGGGTGGTGACCCCTGCGATCTGCTGGAGACCGTCGCGGAACATTGCGCCCGCGCGGTGCTTGAGTTTGAAGGCGTGGACTGCGTGGACATCGCGATCCACAAGCCGCAAGCGCCGCTCCACGTGGAGTTCGCGGACGTGGTGGTGCGGATTCGCCGCGACCTGCGCTCGGGGACCCTGTGGGCGGACAAGCGGATTGGTTCCTCAGCCGGCATGTCAGATGACCCGCTGGACTCGCCTGGCTCCGGCCGCGATGGGTTTGACGAACGCCCCGCGCAACCCGTTCAGGCGTGGATTGCGCTGGGCGGCAACCTGGGTCCCGTGGAGGAGACGCTGCGCGCGGCGGTTCGCGAACTGGACCGCATTTCCGGCATTCACGTGGTGCACACCTCGGCGCTCGTGAAGTCCGCGCCCGCTGGTGGCCCGCCGCAGCCCGATTACCTCAACGCCGTTGTGCACGTGGAGACGTCGCTCGCACCGCGCGAATTGCTTGCCGCGTGCCAGGGCATTGAGGTGGTTTACGGGCGCGAGCGCACGGAAGTGAACGGGCCGCGCACCATCGACGTGGACATCGTGAGCTATGGCGACGTTGCGGGAGAATCGATCGACTTGGTGCTGCCTCACCCGCGCGCGCACGAGCGAGCGTTTGTGCTGGTGCCCATTGCGGATATTGACGCGGACACGGTTCTTCCGGGCCGCGGGCCCGTCTCCGAGTTGCTCAAGGGCGTGGACGCAACATCCGTTGAGGTGGTTGCCAAGCCTTGGCCGTCTGGCCACGAGACCACGTCCAAGGGTGTTGATGCGGTACCCACTGTGGATCCGCAGGAGACCTCCTAATCATCTATGGAGCACCTCTCTTGGCAACGGCTCTCGCTCATCGCGGGCATCACGCTGGTGCTCGGCTGGCTTGTCACGAGAGTGGCGCTCGGTGACGGGTATACGCCCGCCACGGTGCCCCTGACGCTGCCAGCGATCTGCGCCTTGGGCGGCATATTGTCCCTGGTATTCGCCTGGCCGGTGCGGCAGTTTCAGCATGGCAAGCACCCAGGACTGGACCCTCTGCGGGCCGCCCGTGCCGCCGTTTTTGCGCAGGCGAGCGCGTACGCAGGGGTATTGCTCACGGCCGGGCTCGTTGGTTACGCGTTTGGCGTTGCCGGCGAATGGGACCACGGGCCGCGCCGCGATGTGGCGATCTCCGCGTTCATCGCCGCGCTGGGTGGGCTCGCTCTGCTGGCGTGCGGCGCGATCGCCGAACACTGGTGCCGCACCAAGCCGCCCGAGGATCCGCCCGCCGCGCCCGCAAGCCCCGCGGCTGGGTGACTTTCCCAACGCTGGCAGACTAGGCGCATGACCTGGTACGAGCCCAACGCGGACTGGACCTATGCGGACCGCCGCCTCATCGTCACCCGCTGCATCGGATTGTGGATCTTTCTGGGCATCCTGATGGCTGCTTTCCTAGTGTTCGCGCTGCTATTTGGCAGCGGCTGGTACATAGGTTTGGCCGGGGTCGCGGTGCTGGGCCTGCTGCTCACGTGGGTCACGTACCGCGCGGTCACGGCACACGCCTGGGCCGAGCGCGAGGACGATCTCATCGTCAAGCGCGGCCGCCTCTGGCGCTCGGTGACCGTGGTGCCGTACGGCCGCATGCAGTTTGTGGAGGTCACCGCTGGCCCGCTTGCGCGCGCGTTTGGCCTGGCATCCATCCAATTGCACACCGCCAGCCCGGGCACGGACGCGAGCCTCAGCGGCGTTCGCGCCGCAGACGCGGAGACTTTGCGCGACCGCATCACGTCACGCGGTGAGGCGCGATTGGCCGGGCTGTGACGTCCACGCCCAACCCCGTTTACTCGGCTCCGCGCGAGTGGACGCGCGTCCATCCCGTCTCGCCCTACCTTGGCAGCGGCCCCGTGGTGGGCTTCTTGGCGCTGTACTGGCTCACCCGCCTGGCGCCGTCATGGGTTGTTGGCGAGAACGAGGAGTACGAGGCGCTGGACCGCTTCCCCTTCCTAGTGCTCGCGGGCGCGGTGGTGGTGGTTGTGGGCGCGGTCATCGCGTTTGGGCTGCTGAGCTGGCGCCGCAACGAGTTCCGCATTGGCGACGACGCCATGTATCACCGCAAAGGAATCCTGTTCAGGCAACATCGCCAATCGCGGCTCGACCGCATCGAGGCGGTGGACGTGGTGCAACCCATAGTCGCGCGCGTCTTTGGGCTGGCCCAACTCAACGTGCAGGTGGCCGGCGGCAAAGGCTCGGGCATCGCGCTGCAGTACTTGCGGCTCGGGGACGCAGAGGCATTGCGCAACGAGATACTTTCGCTCGCTGCTGGCGCCAAATTGCCCCACGCCGTAGCCGAGTTGGCAGCGGCAGGTGAGCCCAGCGTCGGGCCGGCTTCGCTGCGCGACTTGGCCACAAACCTAGGTGCCGCCCACCCGGCCACCGCGGTGCCGGCCGCTCCCGAGCGTGACGTCTACACCGTCCCCACCAATCGCCTGTTGGGCTCCGTGCTGCTGTCCACGCAGACCGCTTCCGTGGTTGCCGCGGCGGTGGCGCTCATCGTTGCGGCCGTGATCTTTGGGTCCGTGGTTGGCGAGGCAATCCTCAGTTTCATCGGCACGTCACTGTTCGCGATGGTGGCGTTTGTGGTTGCGGTTGGCGGCTTCTTCTGGAACCGCTTCAACGGCGGCTACAAGTTCACGGCCGCAACCTCGAGCGATGGCCTGCGTTTGCGCCACGGCCTCCTCGAGACGCGCCGCCAAACCGTGACGCCCGGCCGCGTGCAGGCGGTGCTTGTGAGTCAGCCGCTGCTGTGGCGGAGGTTCGGTTGGTATCGGATCACCATGAATGTGGCCGGGTATTACGAGGATCAGGAGCGAGTCTCAACACTGTTGCCGGTGGGGACGCTGGACGAGGTCCTGACCGCCTTGTCGCTGGTGCTGCCGGACGTGACGGATCGCGATCCGCAGGGTTCCCTGGCGCGCGCCGTCACGGGCGGCGGTGACGAAGACGGCTTCACTCCTTCGCCAAAGCGCGCGCGGCTCATGGACCCGTGGCAGTGGCGGCGGCGCGGCGTGCTCGCGGGCGAGCATGCGCTGATGATCCGTTCTGGCCGGTTTACCAGGGAGATTGTGGTTGTTCCGCATAGCCGCACGCAGTCGCTTGGCGTGAGGCAGGGGCCTGTGCAGCGCATGCGCGGCCTCGCGACTCTGGCGGTCCATTCCACACCCGGGCCGGTGCACCCGCTGGCCAAGAACCTGGACACCAACGCGGCATTGCACCTGCTTGACCAGCAGGCGGAGCGGGCACGGGCGGGGAGAGGGTCCGTCCGTGGCTGAGCCTGCGGCGGACCAACCGGACGGCGCCGGACGGGCGAATTCCCGCGCCCCCGGACGGCTCGCCGTTGGCGTGATTGGTGCTGGGCGCGTGGGCGCGGTCTTGGCCGCAGCGTTACGCAACGCGGGTCACCAAGTGGTGGGAGCGTCGGGCGTTTCAGAGGCGTCTGTGAGCCGCATCGATACCTTGCTGCCCGGCGTGCCGCGCATGGAGCCCCAGGAGGTAGTCGCCGCCTCTGACCTCGTTCTCCTCACGGTTCCGGACGACGCCCTGGCGCCGGTCGTTTCCGGCCTCGCGAGGCTGGGCGCCTGGCGACCGGGCCAGCTGGCAATGCACGCGGCCGGGCGTTTTGGAGTGGACATTTTGTCCGACGCTGCGGCGGCCGGGGTGCTGCCCCTCGCCATTCATCCAGCCATGACTTTCACGGGCACCTCGCTGGATCTGGCGCGGCTCGCGGACACGGCGTTCGCGGTGACGGCGCCCGCGCCGCTGCTGCCCATAGCGCAAGCACTCGTGGTGGAGATGGGGGGCGAGCCGGTGATCATCGAGGAGGCGGACCGCCCCGCGTATCACGCGGCGATTGTGCACGCGGCGAATCATGGAGTGACGTTGGCGGCGCAGGCAGCTGCCGTGCTGGGGCGGTTGGGGATTGAGGAGCCGGGCCGCATCCTTGGCCCGGTGGTGCAGGCGTCAATCGACAACGCGCTGCGCGACGCACCCGGGAGCGTCAGTTCGCTAACCGGACCCGTGGTGCGGGGTGACGCGGGGACCATCGCCGCGCACTTGGCGGCACTCGAGGCGGTGCCGGAGACGCGCAGCGCGTATCGCGCCATGGCGCGGGCAACGGCGGACTTGGCACTCGCGGGAGGCCGAATTGGCCCCGCGGCATACGCGGACCTCATCGCGACGTTGGGGTTGGGGGAGGATTGATGCAGGTAGTTGCCAGTACTCAGGAATTGCCGCACCCGCGCGGAAAGCGCGGTGTGGTCATGACGATGGGCGCGCTCCACGCGGGTCACCTGGCGCTCGTCAAGGCCGCGCGCGAGCAGTGCGACGAGGTGGTCGTGACCATCTTCGTCAATCCCCTGCAGTTCAACGACCCTGCCGACTTGGAGCGCTACCCGCGCAACCTCGAGGCCGATCTCGCGATGCTCGAGCCGCTGGGAGTGGACCGCGTCTTTGCCCCAACTGTTGCCGAGGTCTACCCGGCTGGGGAGCCTGAGGTGACCGTGGCGTCGGGCCGGCTTGGCGAGATTTTGGAGGGGGCGGCGCGGCCCGGCCACTTTGACGGCATGCTCACCGTGGTGCTGAAACTGCTCAACCTGACGCGGCCCAATGTCGCCTTTTTTGGCGAGAAGGACGCGCAGCAGCTGCTCCTGGTTAGGCGCATGGTGGCGGATTTCAACGTGCAGGTTGAAGTGCGGGGAGTGCCCACGGTGCGCGATGCGGATGGGCTGGCGCTGAGTTCGCGGAATGTCCTGCTGACGGAGCAACAGCGGACGGACGCGCTCGCGCTGCCGCGCGCGCTCCGTGCCGCGGAACAAGCGGTCAAGGGCGGCGTTTCTGTGCCCCACGCTGTGGTGGCGTCACGCCTGGTACTTGCCCAAGCGTCGGGCGTCTCGCTGGATTACTTGGACGTGCTGGAGTCCACGCTCGAAGGTGTCACGATTGCGGCCGCGGTGCGCGTGGGGGACGTGCGGCTCATCGACAACGTGCGCATCGCGAATGGTCAGGAGGGGTAGCCGCGGGCGCGCCGTTGGAGGCTACCTACTCGAGCGCGGCGACCTCAGGCGAAGCGCACTAGCGTTGCACGCTAGCCTGGCGGGATGACTCGCTTTGTCCACCGCCTCACCGCGCCCGCTCCCGGCTGGACCATCAACGCAGACGTGATTGTGGTGGGTTCCGGCATCGCCGGCCTCAGCGCCGCGCTCGAGCTGCGCGCCAAGGTGGACCGCGTGCTCGTGGTCACCAAGGGTCAGCTCAGCAGCGGCTCCACGGTGTGGGCGCAAGGCGGAATCGCCGCGGCCCTTGACCCGGAAGACACCCCCGAGGAGCACCTGCAGGACACCCTCGTCGCGGGCGCCGGGCTGTGCAGCGAGGAGGCCGTGCGCGCGCTCGTCACCGAAGGCCCCGATCGCGTCCGTGAACTTGTTGCACGCGGCGCCCACTTTGACACCGCCCCCAACGGCGACATGACCCTGACGCGCGAGGGCGGCCACCACCGCGACCGCATCGTCCACGCGGGCGGCGACGCCACCGGGGCAGAGGTGAGCCGCGCGCTCGTTGCGCAGTTGGATGCCATCCGCAATGACCCTGGTATTGAGGTCATTGAGGGAGCCATGGTGGTGGACCTTTTGACTGCCGCCCCCTCGCCCGACGGCCGGCCCGGCAAAGTCTGCGGCGTCACCTTGCACGTGATTGGGCAAGGCACCAGGGACGGTGTTGGCGCGGCGCTCGCCAAGGCGGTGATCGTGGCTACGGGAGGCATCGGCCAGGTCTTCCGCTCATCCACCAACCCCGCGAGCGCAACGGGAGACGGCATTGCCACTGCGTTGCGCGCGGGAGCAGCGGTTGCGGATATCGAGTTTGTACAGTTCCACCCCACGGTGCTGTGGGAGGGCAGCGGCGCGCGCGGTCAACTGCCACTCATCTCCGAGGCCGTTCGCGGCGAGGGCGCATACCTCCTCAACGCTGATGGCCAGCGCTTCATGGTTGGCCGTCACGAGCTTGCGGAGCTCGCCCCGCGCGACGTAGTGAGCCGCAACATCGTGGCGCAGATGAAGGAGGACGGCGCCAACAACGTCTTCCTGGACTGTCGTCACCTGGACGCGACCTTCCTCGAGGAGCGCTTCCCCACCATCTGGGCCGGCCTCGCCGAGCGCGGCATCGACATGAGTCGCGACCTCATCCCGGTGGCACCCGCGCAGCACTTCCACTCGGGCGGCATCCTCACCGATCTCAACGGCCGCTCCACTCAGCAGGGCCTGTACGCGATTGGCGAAGCCGCTTGCACGGGCGTGCACGGCGCCAATCGCTTGGCATCAAACTCCCTGCTAGAGGGCCTGGTATTCGCCAAGCGTGCGGCTACGGACGCGGCATCCATGGTGGCCGACGGTGTGCTCACCCAAGCAGAACCCGTTGACAGGCCTGCACCCACCTCCTTGGTCCCCGCCACGATGCGCCGCAAGATTCAGGTCACGGCCAACGACGGGGTTGGCCCCATCAGGGACATGGAGGGGCTCGCTACCGCGGTGTCCCGGCTCGCGAGCATCAGAGCCCGCTTCCACACGAGCGAGCCTGGCGAAGTGCTGCCGCAAGTGGCCGAGTGGGAGACCTCGAACGTGCTCGCCACGGCGTCGGTGCTTGCGAGTGCCGCCCTCACCAGAACCGAAACGCGCGGTGGCCACATTCGCGCGGACTATCCGGGAGCGTCGGACCGTTGGAAGGTGCGCCTCATCTCCACCCTTGACCCCGATGGCGAGCTTCACCTCGACGAGGCGCCACTAGAACTGGGCTGACCGCAGGAGGTGCGCGGGGGACGCCCCGCACGGCCACGCAGCCCGGCTGCACGCCCCGTGCGCCTCCGCTTTCGCCGAATTGGTGCGCTAGGTCAGGTTCTGGGCCCAATTCCTTACGCGACGCACCAATTCAGGGTGCAGGTGCAGCGCGCGGCGCACCGGGCGCCCACCGTGCGCCCGCACTTTTGCCGAATTGGTGCGCTAGGTCAGGTTCTGGGCCCAATTCCTTACGCGACGCACCA
>CAYMRO010000066.1:0-9793 GCA_964392875.1 uncultured Demequinaceae bacterium | reverse complement strand
CCGTGAAACCGTCCGGCGCGGTGTGCACGGAGTCGCCGTGGCTCATCCACACCTGCTGCTCGGTGGGGCTGCCTGCCAACTGTTCCCCCGCGTCGACCACCGTGGCCACCGTGCGGCCGTACTCACGCAAGCCCGTCTGCGCCACCGTGCCACCGAGCGCGGCCGCCATCGCCTGAAATCCGTAACAAATGCCCATCACGGGCACCCCGGAGGTGAACAGGGCGGGGTCAATGGCCGGCGCGCCCTCCTCGTAGACAGAGGACGGACCACCGGACAGGATCACCGCCGCCGGGTTCTTGGCGAGCATCTGCTCGG
Organism: uncultured Demequinaceae bacterium; assembly: GCA_964392875.1. GTDB lineage: Bacteria > Actinomycetota > Actinomycetes > Actinomycetales > Demequinaceae > Demequina. The sequence continues at coordinate 9,478 of CAYMRO010000066.1, read as the reverse complement.
CCGTCATCGAATGCGGAACGATCTCCGAATACACGTGCGCCTCGCGCACACGGCGTGCAATGAGCTGGGCGTATTGCGCGCCGCAGTCAACAACCAAAACAGGACGGTGCGCTGTGGTCACGCGGCAACCTCCGGCGCCGCTCCCTCAGGATTGGCCCCGCCACGCACCTGCTGCTCCACGCGCCGTTCAACAATGAAGGACAGGAACGGCACCACGCCACCAAGCGCCATGGTGATGAGCCGGCCAAGCTTCCACTTCTGCACCACCCACAAGTGGGCACACGTGAAGATGTAGATCATGTAAATCCAGCCGTGCACAATGCCCACGAGAGTGGCGAACGAGTCAAAGCCCTCGTCGCCGCTCAGCACCGTGTATTTAAGCAACGTGACCACACACAGCAGCAGCAACATGGAGCCGGTCACAAACGCCATGACCTTGTAGCGCATCAGCACGCCGCTCACCTTTTGCTGCAAAGGGACTTCACTCACGGCGCTGGCTCCTTACACGGTGTGGTTTTCACTACTGGCGTTGCGCCCATTGTCGCGTATCCACCGCACGGCGATGAACACCGCGAAGCCTCCAAAGACCCACCATTCCAGCGCGTAGAGGAGTGAGCGAATATTGAGGTGCTGCTCCGGCGGCGGGGGCGGCAGCGCCTCCCAGCTTTGCGTGCCCGCGAAGTCCGCAAACACCACCGAATACAGCGGGGACGGCCAGGTCTGCGCAAGTTCGCTGGGTGAGATGGTGTCGCTCCAGACAGTCCCTGGTATCGCCTCGCCAGCAGTGCCCGACGCTGGGGTTGCCTCCTCCGGCGCGCGCAGGTATCCGCTGAGGGTGACGTGGGCAGGGCCGTCGTCTGGCCCCATGGGGGAAGCGGCTGGCCGCCACCCCACGATGACCGCGACAGTTGCTGGCTTTCCGGTGCCCGTGGCGTCCGCGTCAACCGTGAGCGCTCGCACCAGCAGCACGGCATCGTCGCCGTCAACCGAGCGACCGCTGATGAGGACCGCGTCCTCGTCCGCCCAGGTGCCGCTCACACTCACCTGGCGACCTATGGCGGTGCCGGCCCGTGTTGCGGGGGCTGCCACGTCCGCGATCGGCACGCTCGCTTGGGGCGCAACTGTGACTGCTCGCTCTTGAGCGCGCGTCCACTGCCACCAGCCCAGCGCGCCGCAGACCACCACAGCGAGGAGCGCAAAGCACGTGACACCAATGCGCGCGGCAACGCTCGCAGGTTGCCGCGGCATCTCAGTCTCTGTCAACGGAGCCCGCCTCGCCGCCCACCACAAGGTTGCGGCCGGATGCCTTCGCCTCGTACAGCATGGCGTCCGCGAGGCGCAGCATCTCCTCTTTCGCGGCGAATTGGCGGCCGTGCGCAACCCCCGCAGAGATGGTCACGCGCTCGGCGATGCCGTCCATCGTGTATTCGTCCTCGATCTCCGCGCGCGTGCGGTCCAGGAGCTCCACCGCCTCGGCGAGTGAGACCTGCGGGATGACAACGAGGAATTCCTCGCCGCCCCAGCGGGCCACCGTTCCGCGCTCGCCCAGGGAGCGTCCAATGGACCTCGCGACATTCGAGAGCACCACGTCGCCGGCCCCGTGTCCCAGCGCGTCGTTGATGCGCTTGAAGCGGTCAAGGTCGATGAGCGCGAGCGCGTATGGCCCCTGCCGCGCGGCAGCGGCCATCACGGGGGCGATGCCCCGGCGGTTGAGGGCCTCCGTGAGCGAGTCGGTGCGCGCGGCGGTCTGCGCTTCCGTGAGCAGCACCTCATTGCGGCCGCGCTCACGCCGGAAGTAATAACTGTTGAAGGCCGCGATTGTGTACAACAGCGCCAGCGTCGAGAGCACGTTGAGCAGTGCCAAGCCATGGATGGTGCGCCCCGTGACGTCCGCGCTGGGCACCGCAAAACTGGGCATAACGTAGATGGCTCCGAGGACCACCGCGCCCACCAAGGCAACGGCAATCCGCAGCGCCCAGCGTCGGGCAGGAAGCAACGCAAAAGCCAGCGCGGGTATGGCAAGCAACTGCAGCTGAAACGCCGCCCCCCGCGTGTAGATGCTGGCGAGGTAGCCAAACTCCATGATGGGCGCAAGCAAGCCCAGCAGGCTTGCGAGCAGAGCCATGCCGAGCCGGTTGAGCCACATCCCGGCAGCCCACGTCAGGATGAGCGCCAGGTGGGTGGCCAACGGTGCAGGCGTGGGACCGCCGAGGACGCCAAGCACCACTAGCCAGGGCAGGTTGGCGGCAATCGCGAGGATGAAGAAGTGATTGGACGCGGAGATGGCGCGGGAATCGTCAGGATGGCCAACGTCGGTGCCGAGGCGCGACAACGTGTTCCACGTGGTCAGCGCCCCTCGCCGCGCCCGCATCAGCATCCGTGAAGTCTATTGGTCGGCACTCGGCACGGGAACGGCTTGTGCAACAGCCAGCACGCGGCCCAACGCTGTAGGGACCTTTGGCGCGTACCGTCGCCTGGGTTCGTGGAATGCTGGGCTCGTGACTCGCAGCATCTACATCACCTCCACGGAGGGCGAATCCGGCAAGTCGACGGTGGCGCTAGGCATCACCGCGGCGCTTGGTCGCTCGGTGGGCAGGGTAGGCATTTTCCGCCCCGTAGCGCGCGTAGCCGACGGTTCCGACTACGTGGTGCAGCTGCTGCTTGCGCACGACGGCGTAGACCTCACCTACGAAGAGTGTGTTGGCGTGACCTATGAGGACGTCCATGCGGACTCCGACGCCGCGCTGGCGACCATCGTGGCTCGCTATCACGACGTTGCGCGGCGTTGCGATGCCGTGGTCATCGTTGGCACGGATTACACAGACGTATCCGGGGCAGCGGAATTCGAGTTCAATGCGCGCATTGCCGCCAATCTCGCCGCACCCGTTGCGCTCGTGGTGCATGGCACGGACCGCACGCCCGCGGAGATTGCGCAAGTGGCAGAGCAGGGGCGCGCGGAGCTGGAACTCAATCACGCGCATGTGGTGGCGATTTTTGCCAACCGCTGCGATCCCGCACAACTCGACGCGATCGTAGAGGCACTGCCTGCGGACGTGCGCATGGGCGCGCTTCCCGCGGACCCCGTGTTGGTGGCACCGCTCATCAGCGAGCTCATCGCCGCCACTGGCGCGGAGTTTGTCTCCGGCGATCCCGAGCTGCTCAGTCGAGAGGCGCGCGCGATTCTCATTGGCGCCATGACCACGGAGCACTTGCTCGAGCGGCTCGAAGACGGGGCGCTCGTCATCGCCGCCGGTGACCGTGACGACACCCTGCTGGCGCTGCTGAGCGCCCACCGCGCAGGCGGCTTCCCCGCGCTCGCCGGCATTCTGCTCACGGGCGGATTCACTCCCGCGCCCTCCGTCACGAGGCTCCTGGAGGGCATGCGCTCCCCGCTGCCCGTGATGCGCACCAGTTCCGGCACGTTCAAGACGGCGATGCGGGCTTACCGCACGCGAGGCCGGCTCACTCGCGACAGCCGCATCAAGGTGGACACCGCGCTCGCCATGTTTGAGAAGCACGTGGACGCCGCTGCGCTACTGGCCGTGCTCGACGTAGCGCGCACCAACGTAGTCACGCCGCTCATGTTCGAGTTTGACCTGCTGGACCGCGCCCGCTCGTCTAAACGCCGCATCGTGCTCCCCGAGGGAAATGATGATCGCATCCTGCGCGCCGCCGCACGGCTGCTCACGCGCGACGTCTGCGACATCACGCTTTTGGGCGAGGAGCTCGAGTTGCGGACCAGGGCGGGTGAGCTTGGGCTCGACATCTCGCGCGCAACCGTGATTTCACCCGCCGACAAGGAGCTGGTAGACCGTTTTGCAGCGGCGTATGCGGAGGCACGCGCGGCAAAAGGCGTGACCTACGACCAAGCACGCGACCAGGTTCAGGACGTCAGCTACTTTGGCACGATGATGGTGCGCGAGGGGCTAGCCGACGGCATGGTTTCGGGCGCAGCGCACACCACCGCGCACACCATCACCCCTGCCTTCCAACTCATCAAGACCCCGCCAGGCGTCTCGATTGTCTCCTCGGTGTTCTTCATGTGCCTCCCCGATCGCGTGCTGGTTTACGGCGACTGCGCCGTCAACCCCGATCCCACTGCGGAGCAACTCGCGGACATCGCGATCTCCTCGGCGGAAACGGCCGCGCTGTTCCACATCGAGCCCCGCGTGGCGATGCTCTCCTATTCCACTGGCGAATCGGGAACCGGCTCCGACGTGGACAAGGTGAGGCTCGCTACGCAACTGGTACGGGAGCGTCGGCCCGATCTACTGGTTGACGGGCCCATGCAATACGACGCCGCGGTGGAGCCAACTGTCGCCGCAACCAAGGCTCCGGACTCCCCCGTTGCCGGGCGCGCAACCGTGCTCGTCTTCCCCGATCTCAACACCGGCAACAACACCTACAAAGCCGTGCAGCGCTCGGCCGGCGCGGTGGCGGTTGGGCCCGTTCTGCAGGGGCTGCGCAAGCCCGTCAACGATCTCTCGCGAGGGGCACTTGTGCAAGACATCGTCAACACCGTTGCCATCACGGCCATCCAGGCGCAGCAGCTTGCCGCCGAGGCGGGCGCGTGACAATCACGCGGCATGGGCTCGCCCTGGTGCTCAATTGCGGCTCGAGCTCCATCAAGTACCAAGTGATCGATACCCGCTTTGAGGAGCCGCTCGCGGTTGGCCTAGTTGAGCGCGTGACGGATCATGCGGTTGGTGTTGCCGAGGTCATCGACAGCCTTGAACACAACGACGCGGTGGACCTTGCCGCTCTGGAGGTTGTGGGCCATCGCGTGGTCCAGGGTGGCGACGAGTTCACCGCGCCCACCATCATTGACGACGCCGTGGAGCGCGGCATCGCGTTGCTCGCAAGCCTCGCGCCGCTGCACAATCCCGCCCATGCCGCGGGCATTCGGGCTGCGCGGGCAGCCTTCCCCCATTTGCCACACGTCGCCATATTCGACACCGCGTTCCACCAGACCATGGCGCCAGAGGCGTACATGTATGCGCTGGATCGTCACGTGGCGGCCGAGCATGCCATTCGCCGGTACGGCTTCCACGGCACGTCCCACGCGTTCGTGGCGCGCGCCACGGCGGAGGCGATGGGCGTTGACGTCCGCGCCATCAACCAGATCGTGTTGCACCTTGGAAACGGGGCGTCGGCGTGTGCGGTCAAGGGCGGCCTCTCGTTCGACACGTCCATGGGACTCACCCCCCTCGAGGGACTCGTGATGGGCACCCGCACCGGCGACATTGACCCCGCGGTGGTGGCGCACCTCTCGCGCGCGGCTGGCATGACGATCGATGAGATTGACGCGCTGCTCAACAAGAGTTCGGGGATGCTGGGGCTCACGGGGTACTCGGACATGCGAGACGTGCACGCCGCGGCGAAGCGCGGGGACCACAACGCTCAGCTTGGGCTGGAGATCTACTACCGGCGCATCCGCGGCTACGTTGGCCGCTACTACGCGCTGCTTGGGCACCTTGATGCGATCTCCTTCACGGCGGGCGTTGGCGAGAACGATGCTGCGGTGCGGCTCCACTCGCTGGCCGGGCTCGAGGAGCTTGGCATCGTGGTGGACCCCGAGCGCAATGCGGGCAGCAAGAAGGTGCCCACGCTCATTTCCGCGGACGCGTCGCGCGTTCAGGTGTGGGTCATCCCCACCAATGAGGAGCGCGAAATCGCCGTGCAGTCGCTCGCGGCGATCGCGCAGCGCTAGCTTGGCCACTCGCCGTTAAGGACCTACGACCCGGCAGTTATTCCTGGTAGGTCATAGGCTGGCATGAGTACATCCCCACCAACGGAGGACTCATGAACGCCACCCCCTGGACCCGCAACGCACCGCCGGTCTCAGACCAGGAAATCGACCAGATCGACCAGTGGTGGCGTGCCTCCAACTACCTCTCCGTTGGCCAGATCTACCTCCTCGACAACCCGCTGTTGCGGGAGCCGCTTACTCGCGACCACGTGAAGCCGCGCCTCGTTGGCCACTGGGGCACAACGTCGGGCCTCAACTTCTTGTATGCCCACCTCAACCGCATGATCAAGGCGCGTCAGCAGCCAACGATGTACATCATTGGACCGGGACACGGCGGGCCTGGCCTGGTGGCGGCGAGTTTCCTCGATGGGACGTATACGGCCACGTATCCGGACATGTCCTACGACCGGGCGGGCATTCAGCGCCTCTTCAAGCAGTTCTCGTTCCCCGGCGGCATTCCCTCCCACGTGGCGCCGGAGACGCCCGGCTCGATCCACGAGGGCGGCGAGCTTGGGTATGCGCTCTCGCACGCGTATGGCGCCGCGTTCGACAACCCGGACCTCCTGGTAGCGGCGATAGTGGGCGACGGCGAGGCGGAGACCGGCCCACTCGCCACGTCATGGCATTCCAATAAATTCATCAACCCCGCGAGCGACGGCGTGGTGTTGCCGATTCTGCACCTCAATGGGTACAAGATCGCCAACCCCACTGTGCTCGCGCGCATCCCCGAGGAGGAGCTCGTAGCGCTCATGACGGGGTACGGCCACAAGCCGCACCTGTTCACGGCGGGCTTTGACGACGAGTCCCACGAGTCGATTCACCGCCGCTTTGCTGCCGTGGTGGACGACGTGCTCAACGAGATCGCGGCCATCAAGGCCGAGGCGGCTCAGAACCCAGAGATGGACCGGCCGATGTGGCCCATGATCGTGTTCCGCACGCCCAAGGGTTGGACGTGCCCGCCGGAGATCGACGGGAAGAAGACCGAGGGCTCGTGGCGGGCGCATCAGGTGCCGCTTGCGTCTGCGCGCGACACCCCCGAGCACCTCGCGGTGCTGGAGGACTGGCTGCAGTCCTACAAGCCGGACGAGCTCTTTGACGAGGCGGGCGCGCCGCTTGCCTCGTACACCTCGCTCGCGCCGGAGGGTGACTTGCGCATGAGCGCCACCCCGCACGCGAACGGCGGAATGCTGTTGCGCGACCTTCGCCTGCCGAACTTCCGCGACTACGCGGTGGATGTTCCCGTTCCCGGCTCCGCGGTGGTGGAGGCCACGCGCGTACTCGGCGACTGGGTGCGCGACGTGGTGAAGAACAACATGGAGAATTTCCGCATCTTTGCGCCGGATGAGTTGGCGTCAAACCGCTTTGGCGCCGCGCTCGAGGTGACGAACCGCGTGTGGATGGGCGAGATCTACGACACGGATGACAACCTCGCAAAGAGCGGTCGCGTCATCGAGATGCTGTCCGAGCATCAATGCGAGGGCTGGCTCGAGGGCTACCTGCTCACCGGACGTCACGGCATGTTCACTTCCTACGAGGCATTCATCCACCTCGTGGACTCGATGTTCAATCAGCATGCCAAGTGGCTCAAGGTGTCACGCGAGCTACCGTGGCGCAGGCCCGTGGCGTCGCTGAACTATCTGCTCTCCTCGCACGTGTGGCGCCAGGACCACAACGGGTTCTCTCACCAAGACCCCGGCTTCATCGACCACGTGATCAATAAGAAGGCGGAAGTGGTGAGGGTGTACCTGCCGCCGGACGCCAACACGCTGCTCAGCACGTGGGACCACTGCTTGCGCTCGCGCGACTACGTCAATGTGGTGGTGGCTGGCAAGCAGCCGCAGGCGTCGTGGCTCACCATGGATCAGGCCATTGACCATTGCACGCGCGGGCTTGGCATCTGGGACTTCGCGTCAAATGTGAAGACGGGTGAGGACCCCGACGTTGTGCTCGCCGCTGCGGGTGACGTTCCCACTCTCGAGGTGCTCGCGGCGATCGACATCATCCGCGAGGAGTTGCCAGACCTCAAGGTGCGCATGGTCAACGTGGTTGACCTCATGCGGCTGCAGCCGGAGAAGGAGCACCCACACGGGATTTCCGATCGCGAATGGGATGAGCTATTCACCACAGACAAGCCCATCATCTTCGCGTACCACGGTTACCCGTGGCTCATCCATCGCCTCACCTACCGCCGCCATGGACACGAGAATCTGCACGTGCGCGGCTACAAGGAAGAGGGCACAACCACCACGCCGTTCGACATGGCGATGCTCAACGACATCGACAGGTATCACCTGGTAATCGACGTCATTGACCGTGTTCCCGGGCTGGGTTCGCGTGCGGCATCACTGCGCCAGAAGATGTTCGATGCTCGCCTTGCCGCCCGTCGCTACGCTCGCGAAAACGGTATTGACGATCCCATCGTGAACGACTGGGTATGGCCCGACGCTCGCGGGGTCGTTGATTCCCACGTGGACGCGGTAGCGGCGACGGGTGGGGATAACGAGTAGGGCTAGTAGCCCACCGACACCGGCACGCCATCCTCATCCACGTCCACGGTGACGGCCGCCGCGTTGCGCTTTGGTGCCGTCTTGTAGTGGGTGAGGTAGATCGCCGCGCCCGTAAAGAGCAGACCGCCCACGAGGTTTCCAAGCACCACCGGAATCTCGTTCCATAGGAAGTAGTCGGCCCACGTGAAGTCCGCGCCCAGCATGATGCCCACGGGGAACAGGAACATGTTCACCACGGAGTGCTCAAAGCCCATGGCGAAGAAGAGCACAACGGGGAGCCACATCACCACGATCTTGCCCAGCACGTCCTTGGCGATCATGGCGCCAACCACTCCGGTGGAGACCATCCAGTTGCACAGCATGCCGCGCGTGAATACGGCCATCCAGCCGCCCGCGCCGTGCTCGGCGTAGCCGAGCGTGCGGTCGTGGCCAATGGCGGCAAGTTTCTGGCCGTATTCGGCAAACTGATTGCCCGCATCGTCGATGCTTGTGCTGAATCCGTAGGTGATGAAGATCGTCACGAGTGCCGCGACCGTCAGCGCGCCCAGAAAGTTTCCGCCAAAGGTGAGGCCCCAGTTACGGAGCACCCCCTTGATGGTGACGTGGTCGCGTTTGGCGATGAGCGCGAGCGGGGCGAGCACAAACACGCCCGTAAGCAGGTCGTAACCCAGGAGGTACAGCAGCACAAACCCAATGGGGAACAGCAGCGCGCCAATGAGCGGCTGCCCGGTGTCCACCGTGACCTTGACGGCGAATGCTGCGCCGAGCGTGAGCATTGCGCCGGCCATGAACGCGCGCACCAGGGTGTCCCGCGTGGACATCCAGATCTTGGACTCGCCGGCCTCGATCAGTTTCACGGCGAGTTCTGGCGGGGTTACGTAGGTCATGGGGACTCCTAGGGTGCATGCAGGTAGCTCTTGCTGGCCCGACGCTAACAACCGGGGATTTCGACCTCAGCACAGCGCGGGTTCGGGTTAGTTAATTTCTCTGCACGGCGGTGATGCGCGCGTTGTGAGAAAGCGCCGGGGTGGCGGTCTGGGCCGCGACCGCGCCCCGTCGTCCCCGGCCGCCGGACACCTCGCCTGCCGCCTTGTCCTTCCCTGCCGCCGGACCCCTCGCCCGCCGTCCTTCCCTGCCCCGTGACCGCCAAGAGGGACTCATTGCCCCTGAGTCCCTCTGGACCGTGAATTTTCACGCTCCAGAGGGACCGAGCCCGCGCGCG
>CAYMRO010000065.1:3604-9888 GCA_964392875.1 uncultured Demequinaceae bacterium | reverse complement strand
TGCGCCTGGGAGACAAACGACTCCGCGTAGATCTTGTAGACGTCCTCGGTCCCCGAGGGCCGCGCGGCGAACCACGCTTGGTCCGTGACCACCTTGAGCCCACCGATGGATGCCCCGTTGCCCGGCGCCGTGGTCAGTTTGGCGGTGATGGTGCCACCGGCCAACGTGGTTGCGGGCACCTGCGAGGGTGACAGGCCGCCCAGCGCGGCCTTCTGGGCTGGCGTTGCCGCGGCATCCACTCGCGCGTACCAACTCTCGCCGAGCCGCGCAACCAGGTCCGCATGCAGCTCAGAGGGCGTGCGGCCGGTCTTCGCGATGATCTCCGAGGCGAGCAGACACATGATGGGACCGTCCTTGTCGGTGGTCCACACGGAGCCATCGAGCCGGAGGAATGAGGCCCCGGCAGACTCCTCGCCGCCAAAGCCGATGTCGCCGCTCAAGAGTCCCGGCACAAACCATTTGAAGCCAACCGGCACCTCCACCACTTGGCGTCCCAACTCCGCCCCAACCCTGTCGATGAGCGAACTCGAGACGAGCGTCTTGCCAGCCGCAGCGTCGGGCCGCCAAGAAGGCCGTGCGCCGGAGTACAGGTAGGAGATCGCTGCGGCGAGGTAGTGGTTGGGGTTCATGAGGCCGCCGTCAGGGGTCACGATGCCGTGGCGATCCGCGTCTGCGTCGTTGCCGTGGGCGATGTCGTAGGGCGCCGTTGGCCCGGCCATCAGTTCACGAAGTGACGCCATCGCGTAGGGCGACGAGCAGTCCATGCGGATCTTGCCATCCCAGTCCAGCGTCATGAACGACCACGCCGGGTCCACCTTGGGGTTCACCACGGTGAGCGCCAGGCGGAACTCCTCGCCAATGGCGCCCCAATAGTCAACGGAGGCGCCGCCGAGCGGGTCCGCGCCAATCCGCACGCCAGCGTCACGAATGGCGCCAAGGTCCACCACGGACGGGAGGTGCCGCAAATAGAGATCCAAGTAGTCGAAGCCCTGAGTGGTGTCCGCGGCGCGTGCCCGCGCGTATGTCCAGCGCGGCACCTGGCGCCAGCCTCCCGCGAGTAGCTCGTTGGCGCGCGCGGCAATCCAGCCCGTGGCGTCAGTGTCTGCGGGGCCGCCGTGGGGAGGGTTGTATTTGAAGCCGCCATCGCGAGGCGGGTTGTGGGACGGTGTGATGACGATGCCGTCCGCGAGACCGCGTCCGTCAGTGCGCAACGCGGCGGGCGCGCCGTTCGCTACCAAAATCGCAAGCGAGACCGCAGGCGTTGGCGTGAATCCCTCACGGGCATCCACGCGGACCTCTACGCCAGCCGCGGCGAGCACCTCCACCGCGGTCTCCTGAGCGGGTCCGGACAGCGCATGCGTGTCCTTGCCAATGAACAGCGGGCCGTCAATGCCTTGGCGCTCGCGATACTCAACGATCGCGGCAGTGATCGCCACGATGTGCGCCTCATTGAACGCGGAGTCGAACGCACTGCCCCGGTGACCAGAGGTTCCAAAAGCCACACGCTGGGACGCAACCCCAGCGTCGGGCACTAGGTCGTAGTACGCGCCAAGCAGGGCGTCAACGTCAATGAGGTCTTCTGGGAGGGCGCGCGTGCCGGCTCGTTGGTGCATGTCACCACTGTTTCACGGTGGCGCCCACGTGTCATCCAGCCGGGTTTGCCACACGCTTGGCGAGCCCAACGCTGTGGCTGGCTAGGCTGGGTACGTGGGACGCAAGGCTGGGGAGACATCGCCCACCGCCGAGGACGGCGGGGCGTCCGTTGCCGCGCTCATTGTGGCTCACGACCAGGCGCGATACATCGCCGCCACGGTGCGAGCGGCGCGCGCCATTCCGGGCGTTGACTTGGTACTCGTGGTGGACGATGCATCCACCGACAACACCCAAGAGTTAGCGCGCAAGGCCGGTGCGGTGGTGGTGCGCAACTCGCATGAGCGCGGGCGGTCGCCATCGGTGGAGCTGGGGGCGTCGGTGATCGCCATGCGCGACGAGCCGGGCCTCACGCCGCGCGCGCTGCTGTTGCTGGAGGGCAGCCTTGGCTCGCACGCGATCGGTGCGGCCCCCCTCGTGCCCGCCGTTACCGAGGGCGTGTGCGACATGGCCATTGGGCTCACCGACATCAAGCCCATTTCCACGGGACCAACGGCGAAGGCCGCGAGGCGCGCAATTGAGGTGGCCACCAACTGGACGCCGCAGCAGCCGCTCAGCCGCATCCGCTGCGTCTCTCGTGACGCGCTCGAGGCGGCCATACCGCTGGCGCGCGGCGCGGGGCTAGAGGTGGCGCTCACGCTGGACGCGCTCGCGGCGGGATTCCTCGTCACCGAGTTGGAGTGCGACGTGCGCCAAAAGCCGCACAGCCAAGACCACCGTTCGCTCGGCACGCGTGCCAACCAGTACCGTGACGTCATGCTTGCCGTTGCCTCTCGCCGTGTGAAGGGTGCTGCCACGAATACCCGTTACGCCGTTGGCGACCAGGTGCTCAAGGTCACGCGCCGCAAGGGAGACCATTCCAAGGCGAGCGATGCCGCAGTTGCCACGGATGCCGCCGAGGATCGCGAGGCTTCCGAGTGACCGCCCCCCGTTACGCCTACCTGGGCCCCGAGGGCACCTTCACGGAGGCTGCCGCGCGCCTCATTGTTGGCTCGCAGCCTGCTGACTTTGTGCCCGTGGTTGACGTGCCCACCGCGCTGGGCGCCGTGCGCTCCGGAGACGCGGACTACGCCGTTGTCGCCATCGAGAACACGGTTGAGGGTGGCGTTACGGCCACGCTGGACACGCTCGCGGACGGCGCCCCCCTCATCATCTTGGGCGAGGTGGTCCTGCCCGTCGCCTTCGAACTTGTGGCGCGCCCAGGTGTGGCGCTCGCGGACATCGCGCGCGTTGGCGCCCATTCCCACGCCTGGGCACAGGTCCGACGCTGGGCAAACGCCACCCTGCCAGGCGTCACTTTTGTAACGGCCTCGTCGAACGCTGCGGCGGCCCGGGCGGTAGCGTCGGGCAATTTTGAAGACGGGCTGGACTACGAGGCGGCGCTCGCGCCGCCCGGAACCGGCGCGGCGCTAGGCCTCACCGTGCTCACTGACGGCATTGCCGACAACCCCAACGCGGCCACGCGCTTTGTGCGCGTTGGGCGGCCCCAGGCTGTGCCGGAGCCAACCGGCCACGACAAGACCACGCTCAGCGTGTTCCTGCCAACGGACCGTTCCGGCGCGCTGCTGGAGATGCTCGAGCAGTTTGCGGTACGCGGGGTGAACCTCTCGCGCATTGAGTCGCGGCCGCGCATGGACCGCGCGGGCGAGTACTCGTTCTCCATTGACGCGCTGGGTCACATCGCGGAGGCGCGCATGGCGGAGGCGCTCATTGGCCTGCGTCGCACGTGCCCGCTCGTGGTGTTCTTGGGGTCGTATCCGGCGGCGGGCGAGGCCGTGCCTACGCCCGTGGCACCGGGCACGGGTGACACGGATTTCGCGAGCGCTCGTGAATGGGTTGAGGAGCTGCGCGAGGGGCGTTGACCCGGTGGCGGGTGCTTGGTGTGCGGTGCTTGCTGTGCGCGGCGCCAGCCTAGATCGACGGCTCTTCCGGTTGCTCTTCCTCGCCATCCCCACCGTTCATGGTGCCGCGCGGCACTCGCACCGTTAGCGCGCCGTGATCAACGCGCGCGGTGATGGCCGTTGCGCGCCCCAGCACCTCTCCGTCCACCTGCACTTTTTGCGGCAAGTGGAAGCGCACCTCCACCTTGCGGGCGCGCACGTGGTCAATGCGTGAAGCCTTCATCACGCGCGCCCACCAGGGATCGCGGATACCGGCATTTTGCGCCATGACGGTACTGAGAAGTTCCGTCCAGCCCACGATGCCGCCGCGCGCGTCGAGAGTTGCCACGTCGAGCTGGCCGTCAGTGACCGAGGCGTCGGGCATGAGCTGCAGGCCGCCGGGCAGGCGCCCAACGTTGCCCATCATCACGGTGCGCATTTGGGATTCCACGGGCTGTTGATCGTCAACGACGATCTTGGCCGCGATGCGTTTGCTGCCCAGGTGCGCCACTGCCGCGAAGAAGTAGGCAAACCAGCCCAGCCGGGCCTTGAGGCGGTCGTCGGCGCCAGCCACCATCTCCGCGTCGAGGCCCGCGCCCGCGATGACCAAGAACAGGTGCGTCGCAGTGTCCTCATCCTCCGCGCCGGTGTGGGACACGTCGAGCCAGCCAACGTCCACGGCGATGTCCTCGCCGTCGATAGCGAGCCTCAAGGCCGCGGGGGGATCCTGTAGCGGCACGCCGAGGTTGCGAGCAAAGATGTTGCCGGTCCCCATGGGAATGATCCCCACGCTCGCGGCGGTGTGGGCCACGCCGGTAGCCACGGCACGCACGGTGCCGTCACCGCCACACGCCACCACCAGGTCTGCGCCCAGTTCCACGGCGCGCTTAGCCTGCCCCGTTCCGGGGTCCTCTTCCGTGGTGGTGAACCACATTGGCTCCGGCAAATAGCGGATGGCGCACGCGCGCATCGCCTGCTCGCGCAGATTGGCAACGCCAGCTTTGGTGGGGTTCGCCACGAACGCGATGCGCTGGTTGCGGGTGTACATGGGAGGGACGTCTTCGCTGGCCGAAGAACTGGGGGCTTTGACAAAGAGCACGTTGCGCCAAAAGCGCGGCACGGCCTGCGGATCTCGTTGCCCCAAGTGGCGCGTCACTGACACCGCAATGAGCAGCGCGAGGAGCGCAACCCCCAACCCCACCATGCCCAGCACGTCAGCCGTCATGGGTTGAGCGTAAACCAGCGCCAGTAGACTGCCAGGCATGATCGATCTGAAGCTCATCCGCGCCAACCCCAACGTGGTCAAGGCGAGCCAGATCTCCCGCGGCGAAGATCCAGGAATTGTTGACCAGGTACTTGCCGCCGATGCCGCCAACCGCGCCGCCCTTTCCGCCTTTGAAGCTGCACGCGCCGAGCAAAAGGCTCTGGGCGCCCAGGTGGCGCAGGCTGCCGGCGACGAGCGCGCTGCCCTGCTCGCGCGCACCAAGGCTTTGGCGGCGCAAGTCAAGGAATTGCAAGTGGCGGCCGACGCTGCCTCCGCTCAGGCGGTTGAGTTGGCTCGGTCGCTTGGCAACATCCCGCAACCCGGCGTCCCCGCGGGCGGCGAGGACGACTTTGCGGTGCTGCGCCACGAGGGCACGGTGCGCGACTTCGCCGCTGAGGGCGTGACGGTTCAAGATCACCTCGCCTTGGGCGAGACGCTGCGTGCCATCGACATGGAGCGCGGAGCCAAGGTGTCAGGAAGTCGCTTCTATTTCCTCACCGGAATTGGCGCCAGACTGGAACTCGCGATACTCAACGCGGCCATGGCGTCGGCCATTGAAGCGGGACACACGCCAATGATGACGCCCACGCTGGTGCGGCCGGATGTCATGGCGGGCACGGGGTTCCTTGGCGCACACGCGGACGAGATTTACTACCTCGAGAAGGACGAGCTGTACCTCACGGGAACGAGCGAGGTTGCGCTTGCGGGGTATCACTCCGACGAGATCGTGGACCTCAGCGCGGGCCCGCTTCGTTACGCGGGGTGGAGCGCGTGTTACCGCCGCGAGGCCGGCTCCGCTGGGCGAGACACGCGCGGCATCATCCGCGTGCACCAATTCCACAAGGTGGAGATGTTCTCGTTTGTGACCGCGGCGGATTCGGTTGCGGAGCACGAGCGCTTCCTCGCCACCGAGGAGGCAATGCTGCGGGCGCTGGAGCTGCCCTATCGGGTGATCGACACCGCTGCCGGGGATCTGGGGCTGAGTGCCTCGCGCAAGTTTGACTGCGAGGCGTGGCTTCCCTCGCAGGAGCGCTGGATGGAAGTCACGTCTACCTCCAATTGCACCACCTACCAGGCGCGACGCCTTGGCATCCGCGAGCGCGGCGAGAACGGAACGGAAGCGGTCGCAACTATCAACGGGACCATCGGCACTACGCGCTGGATCGTGGCGCTGCTCGAGAATCACCAGCAGGCGGATGGATCTGTGTACGTTCCGCCGATTCTGCGGCCCTACCTCGGTGGCCTAGAGCTGCTCGAGCCCACCCGCTAACCCGGCGCACCCGCACCCGCACCCCGCACCCGCGCACCCCGCGCACCCCGCGAATTGGTGCGTCCCGTCAGGATTTGGGACCAAATCCTGACGCCCTGCACCAATTCGGGTGAGACGGGGATGTGCGCCAGCACCCGCACCCGCACCCCCGCGCACCCCGCGCGCCCCCGCGAATTGGTGCGTCCCGTCAGGATTTGGGACCAAATCCTGACGCCCTGCA
>CAYMRO010000065.1:0-3504 GCA_964392875.1 uncultured Demequinaceae bacterium | reverse complement strand
CCAATTCGGGTGAGACGGGGATGTGCGCGAGCACCTGCGCGCGTCGTATCGTCGAGCCATGACATCAGCCCCGGGACTTGAGCCGGCCGTTGACGACTGGCGGCTCGTTGGGCTCGACATCGACGGCACCCTCGCCAACTTCGACGGCACCATCTCCTCCGCCGTGATCGAAGTTGTGGAACGCGTGCGCATGTGCCGCACCCACGTGGTGCTCGCCACCGGCCGCAGCATCATCGCTACGCTCCCTATTGCCCACGAGCTGGGGATCCGCCGCGGCTGGGCCGTGTGCTCCAACGGCGCCGTCACGGTGCGCCTCAATCCCGGCACGCCAGGCGGCTACGACATTGCCGCCGTGCGCACCTTTGACCCGCGCGTAGCCCTAGAGGTGGTGCGCAAGGAATTGCCCGACGCGCTTGTTGCCGTTGAGGACCTGGGCGTGGGTTTTCGCGTGGCGAGGGAGTTTCCCATGAACGAGCTCTCGGGCCGTCAGCGCATCGTTGACTACGAGCAGTTGTGGAATGAACCGGCCACCCGCGTCATCGTCAGGGCACCGGGAGTTGACGTCTCCCACTTCGACGCCGTGGTGCAGGCAATGGGCCTGCAAGACGTCACCTACTCCATCGGCTACACGGCGTGGCTCGATCTCACGGGACCAGGCGTGAGCAAGGGATCCGCTCTTGAGGAGCTGCGCGTGCATCTTGACGTGAACGCGGCCCACACCGTTGCGGTTGGCGACGGCGCCAACGACCTCGACATGCTGCGCTGGGCGGCCCGCTCGGCGGCCATGGGGAACGCACCGGAAGCCGTCAAAGCCGTGGCGGGCCAGGTGCTGGGGCTCGTGGAAGACGACGCTTTGGTACCGCTGCTCGAAGAACTCGCGGACCCTGCCAGGTTGGCCGTCCTTTAGCCGGTCGCGTGGCTACGCTGAGCGCATGAACTGGCTCACCACCCCCGCACACCATCGTTGGCTCCAGGCAGAGGCGGATCGGCTGCTCACGTTCGGCGCCGCCAGCCGGGATCCGCTGGGCGGGTTTGGCTGGCTCGGCGAGGATGGCGCGTTGGACCCTAAGCATGACGTCGAGCTGTGGATCACGTGCCGCATGACGCACTGCTTTGCGCTCGCAGCGATGATGGGCAGACCTGGCGCCGCCGCGCTCGCCGACCATGGCATCGCCGCATTGAACGGGCGCCTCCACGATGACGTGAACGGCGGCTGGTTTGCCGCCGTGGGACCCAAGGGCCCAACAAAGACTGTCAAAGAGGCATACGGCCACGCGTTCGTGATCCTGGCCGCAGCATCGGCCACTGCAGCCGAACGGCCCGGCGCAGAGGAACTGCTGGAATCGGCACTCGCCATCCACGAGGAGCATTTCTGGGATGAAGAGGCGGGCATGAGCCGCGAGAACTATGCCGCGGATTGGACTGGTGAGGAGGACTACCGCGGCATCAACGCCAACATGCACACCGTGGAGGCGTACCTCGCGGCGGCCGACGTCACGGGCAAAAAGCTGTGGCTGCGGCGAGCCCAGCGCATCACGGAGCGCGCTGTGCACGAGTTCGCTGGCGGCAACGGCTGGCGCATCCCGGAGCACTTCACGGGGCAATGGGAGTCGCTGCTCGACTACAACAAGGAGACGCCGGCGCACGCGTTCCGGCCGTATGGCGCCACGATCGGCCACGCATTCGAGTGGGCGCGGCTCACGGTGCAGCTTGGCGTGGCGCTTGAGCAGAGCGGCGTAGCCGCACCTGAGTGGATAGTGCCCGACGCTAGGGCTCTGTATGACACGGCCGTCACCGAGGGCTGGGAAGTGGACGGCGCGCCCGGCTTTGTTTACACGATTGACTGGGAGGGGCAACCCGTTGTGCGCGAGCGCATGAATTGGGTGAGCGCGGAGGCCATTGCCGCAGCGGCGGTCTTGTGGCAGCGCACTAAGGTGCAGCGCTACGCGGATCAGTACGCGCAGTGGTGGGACTTTGTGGCGGAGCGCCATATTGACGTGGAGAACGGCTCGTGGTGGCACGAGCTTGGCGCGGACAACACGGTGTCCCGTACCGTGTGGGAGGGAAAGCCCGATGTGTATCACGCGCTCCAGGCGACCCTCATACCGCGCTTGCCGATAGTGCCGGCACTTGGCGCCTCACTGGCGGCCGGGAACCTGTCCTAGCCACTGCGTCGGGCCCTGCAAAGGCACTTAGGCGACGCTAAGTACGACCTTGCCAAAGGCGCCTCTGTTCTCCATGAGTTCGTGAGCCTGCACCACTTCCTCGAGCGGGAAGACCTCGTGAATCACGGGCCGCAACTGGTGGGGCACCATTGGCCACACGTTCTCGCGCACGTCCGCGACGATGGCCGCTCGCTGAGCGAGGGGCCGTGAGCGCAGGGTGGTCCCGGCGACTGTGAGGCGGCGCGAGAGCAGGGTCGCGAGGTTGATCTCCGCGGTGGCGCCGGACTGCAGGCCGATCATCACGAGCGCGCCGTCGTCCTTGAGCACCGCCAGATTGCGCTTGAGATACTCGCCGCCAATGCAATCCAGCACCATGTCCACCCCGCCGTGCTTGGTGACCGAGGCGGCGAAGTCAGTGGCGCGGTAGTCAATGCCTACATCGGCGCCCAGCTGCAGGCACTGTGCCACTCGTTCCGGCCCGCCCGCGGTCACGAACACCTGCATGCCCATCGCCTTGGCAATCTGAATGGCCGTGGTGCCAATGCCGCCGGAGCCACCATGGATGAGCACTGACTGCGCTCCCGGCACCCCGCCAACGCGCAGGTTTGACCACACCGTGCACGCCGCTTCCGGCAAGGCCGCTGCCTCAATGTCAGTGAGCATCTGGGGCGTAGGCAACACGAGAGAGGCGTCGCACGAGCTGAACTCCGCGTACCCGCCGCCACCAAGCAGGGCGCAGACCCGCTGGCCAACGGTGAATTCGGCGACATCTTTGCCCACCCGCTGCACCACCCCGGCGACTTCGAGCCCTGGCCAGGGGGGAGCGTCGGGCGGCGTGGGGTACAAGCCTCTGCGCTGGAGAATGTCCGCGCGATTAATACCGGCGGCGGCAACTTTGATGAGGACGTCGTTGGGACCCACGCGGGGCATGGGGGCCTCGACGATCTTGAGTGCATCAGGATCGCCAAAATGGTGCAAACTGGCTACCTTCACCAAAAAACCCCTCTAAACCTCCGTCATAGGTTTGCCGCACCCCCCTCTCAATGTACGGGTAGTGCGAACCGGTCTCACGTTTTTGGCGAACGCGCCGATAACCGTGTGGACTGGACTGGCTCGTGAGACCCACGACGAGTCTGTGGTTGCCCACAGGTTCACAAGGGAGAGGCTTCATGCTCCAAAGGCTTGGTATTCGAGGAAAGATCCTCGCGGTGGTCGCCGTGCCGATCATCGTTCTGCTGCTCGCGGCCGGGTACATCACGGTGCAGGCCACCGCCGCCCTGGGTGAGGCCACGAACGCGCAACAACTCGTGGCGACCGCGAAGGCTTCCCAACCTTTTCA
>CAYMRO010000064.1:0-9958 GCA_964392875.1 uncultured Demequinaceae bacterium | reverse complement strand
TGCTCATCGTGGAGGGGCGAGCGGAGTGCATTCACGCCATAACGCTAACTCACTCGTGGCCGCCCAGCAGTGCAACGAGGGCAATCACGGCGACAGTCATGATGGCTGCGGTAAGACCAACCACGATGGCGGCAGTGATGAGCCGCTTGTGGCGCGCGGCCTCGCGGCGCGCCCGCGAGTGGCCGGGAGCCTGCACGCCCACGTCCGCGGGCAGGGCAACGGCGGCAGGCTCGGGCTGCGCCGGCGCCACGTCTGGCGCCGCTCGCGGCACGTACTCTTCCGCTGGCGTGCCAAAGGTGCCTCGCTCGGCCACGGCACCACCCAGTGCGCCGGGTGGCAGCGACGGCAGTTTGGACCGCTGCACGGGCGCCGCCGTTGCATCCGCCACTGCGCGGCGCGAGAGCCGAGTGGCGTCGCCACTGTCCTCATCCGCCGCCAAATGGCGTGCAGAGAGCAGCGTGTATTCGTCCGCGTCGTTCGAGAGTTGGCCCCGCACGCGCGCGGACAACTGCGTGATGTCCTCGCCCTCCTTGTCGTTCGGACAGCTCGGTTGGGTCCTCGCCCGGCTTGATGCGGTGGGAGAGCTCCGTAGGATCCTCAACGGGCTCGGTCATGCCCAGACTCGCACCCGGGTGGTTTGGGTGGTGTCGTCTTCGGCAGGATCCTCCGTCCACAGCCGCCAGGGAGTGGACTCGGCATCGGGACCGGTCCGTACCCCCACGGCCTGCACCACAACCGCGGTGACGTTGTCCGAGGTCCGCGCGCCAAGCGCGGCATCCACAAGTCGCTCCGCGACGTCCGCCCCAGAAAGCCGCACCACCTCGGCAATGCGCGCCTCGGTCACCGCCTTGGTGAGGCCGTCCGAGCACACCACAATCCATTCGCCAGGCACCACGGGCATGAGCCACGCATCAAATCCAAGGTTGCCGTCGCCAATGGCGCGCGTCACTACGTTGCGCTCAGGATGCACCGCAGCCTCGGCAGGAGTGATCTCGCCGGCGTCGAGCAGATCTTGCACATACGAGTGATCAACGGTCACCTGCTGGATCGCGGTCCCAGAGACGCGATAGACGCGCGAGTCGCCAACATTGACAACCATCCACCACGGCTCGCCATTGTGCTCAACACCAATCACGCCCGTGAGCGTGGACCCAGAATGGCTCCCCACTTGCGCGGACACGGCCTGCACTTGCACTTGCGCCAGTTCCACCGCGGCCGCCACCTCGTCGGGGCTCAGAACAGTGGTGCCAACCAGTTCCAGGAAGGCCTGCACCACAGCCGCGCTCGCCTGATCGCCGGCTGCGTGGCCACCCATCCCGTCGGCAACGATGAAAACTGGTGCCGCCGCGCAGAACGAGTCCTCGTTGACCGGCCGCGGCCCGGCGTCGGTAGCGCCCTTCCCCACACCCCAATGTCCCAAGGTCACGAGACGGCCTCCCTCTGGTCAACAATGAGCGCCTCAAGATCACCCAGCAGAAGCATTCCCTCGATCTTCGCCTCGGTCTGCGCCTTGACCTCAAACTCGTTTCCGGAGGGGTCCCGCACAAACGTGCCATTGGTGGAACCAAGATCCGTGACGAACCAGTGGTCGGCCTCTCGCCGCAGCCGCGCATGCAGCTTTGACATGGTGCGCGTGTCATCGATGATGGGCAGCACCCCGGGAATGGGCCGGATGCCCTCGCGACCAATGGTGGTGATGTCCTCGAGGTCGTACTCCTCCGCGCCAACCACCCGCAGCACCCATCTGGCGCGTCTGCGCTGCGCAAAGAACGTCGCATCGTCGTCATCGTCGTGACCCCACGGCGAGGGCGGATCCGGCATGGGCACGGGCGTCAACGAAACCGGGTTGAGGTCGTAAGGCGAATATTTCCGCGGCACCTCTCCCCTCAAGTCATGTTCCTCAGTTGTCATGGTCTCTTCCCTCGGTAGTGGCGGTGCCTCAGTGATTGTCTCAGTGGGGCCCGACGCTGGATCAAGTTCCGTAGAGAGTTTCGGTTGCGATTCTGGTTCAGTTGAGTTGGGTGGAACAGTTGGCGCGGCGGCAACGGCCGCTACGTGACGGATGGCGCGGGTGGCGTCGTCTGCTTCGGCAGGCTCAGCCGGGGCCACGGATGTGCCAGCAATGGGGCCGCTCACGATGGCCGAAGCCTTCCCAAAGCCAACAACGGTGGCCCACATGGGCGGCAACAGTGCCGCAAGCCACCACAGCCGCCGCTCAACGGCAAGGCGCAACTCGATGCGGCTCGCGGAAACCACCCACAGCAGCCAGCCGACGGCCGAACACAGGATGGCGATCGCGAACGAAACGCCTGCGGTGGTGCCAACACCGCTTGAGCCAGCAACGGCGTCGGCCGCTCGCAAGAGAACCAGCAGCGCGAACACGAGCCAACCGGCTGCGGCAACGGAACGGAAACCCCACACGGGGCCAGTTGGCAGGTGCGCGGCGCGTGACACCACAACGTGGCGATAGATGGGGAGCCACACATCGCGCTGGCGCAAGTCCAGCTTGGCGAACACGGCGGCGAGCGCGGCGGACATCCACGAGAACAACGCGATGATCGCTACCGCAACGACTACTGCCCGTATCCACACCATGTGCGCTCCTACTCCAATCCGCGTCCGTGCCAGTGGGCACCTTGCGAGGTTGTAGGAATGGCTTCCGGCGCTTGGGTCGCAACCGAATGCCACAGGGAACGCATCGAGAGCCTCATTCGCATGCGGCCCCAAAACCCGCGGTCGGCAAGCCATGCGGACCGCTCCGCGGCCACGAGTCGCCAAAACTCGTCCGCGTCCTGAGCGCCAGCCTCGTCCGTGGCGAACGTGGTGTGATCGGTGATTTGCGCCAATCGCACCCCGCTGAGGCTGCCGTACGCGCGTGCCGTCTCGAGCCGCGTGGACAGCGGCAGCGGCGGGAAGCCGGCATCCACGGCGGTGTCGAGGTACTCATCCCAGCCATCGTGGATGGCGTCTCGTGGCGCGCCCGCGCGTCGGCGACGCCTGCGCAGGCCCTTCCACACAATGATCGCGAGCATGGGCCCAACAATGATGAGCAGCGCAAGCAGACTGATCCCCGCGGCCCGCAGCAGCGGTCCAAACGCTGCCCACGCACCCGGCGCCTCGGGAGCGGGCGGCAGCGCCTCCGAACCGGCACCGCGCTGCGACGCTGGCGGCGCGATCGGTTGCGCGCGCTTGGGGTCTACATCGGAGATGAACTTGGGATCGCGCTGCTGCGTGACATCGGGCAGCGGCGCGCTCGAGTGCTGTGGCGTCACGTCGATGGGAATCCACACGCCGGAAGCGGACCGCACTTCCGTCCACACGGCCATGTTCTGCCCCTTGCACACGCCTTCCACACACGCAGGCACGGACCAGCCTGCGGGGTCCTCATCCACGAGCCGCGCTCCCAATACAACTCGCGAAGGAAAGCCAAGGTCTGCCGCCACGAGCGCCACGGCGGCGGCGAACTGCTCATCGTCGCCAACGGCGGCAACAAGGCTCACACCGGGGGTCTCGGCAACCTGCGCCTCGCGCGCGTTGAGATCCGTGAAGAGGCGGTCAATGCGATCGTACGAGCTGCCCGCCGCCGAGCCGGCGAACGCGTAGCCGGGCAGCGCACTCTGCCACGCGGGAGGCGTTGGCGGTTCAGTGAGTGAGTGACTCAGGTAGCCACGCTCGCGCAAGCGCTGCACCAGCACGGACAGGCCGGTACCGTCGCGCGTGACGGCTTGATGCGTCACCCAGTCGGTGAGGGATGCGGGCACGAGGCTCGAGTCGATGACCTCGCCGCCCGGCGCGGGTCCGAGCTTGGCGAGCGTGGGCTGCCCGGCGGGGGCGAACGCGTTGAGCGTGTAGGAGTCTCCCGCGCGCAGACCGCCAGCGCCCGTCACGAGGCCTGTCATGGTGTCCGCCTGATAGAAGAAGGCGTCAACGAGCTGGCCGCTGCGATCGCCGTGAAACACCACCGAGCCGAGTGCGCCAACCACGGGCACCCACACGCCGCCCGCGGCATCCATGGTCACTTGCGCGGAAATGGGCACGCTGCCGGGCGGCGCCGCAATCCCCGAGGGCACGCGCTCAAAATGCGCCGTCATGCCTTCCGGTGCCGAGGCCGTGAAGGCGTCGCCGTCAAAGTAGGGCAGGGTCGCTACGCGCACGCGCGAGACATCGCCACTCGTCACGTCCACCGTGAAGAGCGGCTCGTTGAACGCGGCGTCAGAAAAGTAGTTGCGATAGGCGGCGAGCGGCGTCACGGTTGAATTGAGCACCAAGCGCGGCTCAATCGCCGTGCGCGCAACCTCGCGCTGCGTTCCGTCAGCTATCAGGCCGGCCGTGAGGGAGCCTACGATCACCGCCACTGCGACCATCGCGGTACCAGCGGCGAAGGCACCAAAAGTGCGGGCGCGGTGCGTTGTTGCCAGCCGCGGCCCCGTCGCCGCAGCGGCAAGGGCGCGGCGCCGCATGTATGCCGCTCGCCAACCCGCCCAGGCAAGCAACACTGCGAAGGTGGCGAGTCCCACCACAAACTCGCGATTCAGGGCAATGCCGTACGGCGCCCAAGCCAACTCAGGGGCGCGCACTGCCGGCCCAATCAGCACTGCGGTGGCGACCACCCACACCGTGACGGCGGGCGCCAAGCCCCACCAGCGTCGGGCACGGAAAGCGAGCGACGTGGAAACCAGCGAGCCAACCAGCAGGAGCAACAGCGGCGGCAACATCGTTGCACCGTATTCGCCAAGCGGGAGCGGCAGCGTCACCATGTCCTTCCAGCCGGTGACAGGTCCGCGCACAAGCGCGATGAGGGCGTCACCGAGCGACGTGTCTCCGGCCGTGAAACTCGGGATCGCGAGCGTGAGCCCAATGCCAACGTACGCGGCTAGCGCGAGCCCCATGGCGGGCAGCATGCCCCAACCGAAGCGGCCGCACAGCATCGCGATTCCGGCTCCCACCGCGATGCTCGCAGCCGCCACACCCCAAAAGCGGGACGATCCATAGACGGGATAGAGGGACCACGCGGCCATTGCCGCGCCCGCCATCATGAAAATCGCGCAGATGAGCGCGTACGTGAAGGTGGTTGGCCGCGGTGAAGGGCTCATGCGCGAGCACCCCTAGCAAGCAGTTGGCGCAGGTCGTCGAGCATCCCGAGCGTCAACACGCGCGTGCGGCCCATGGGCTTGAGCGACGGCTCTGCGCTGGGGTCACACCGCACCGCGGCCACGCCAACCTCGGCGGGGAACGCGAGCGCGGCGGTCTGCAGCGTGGCCAGCGTGGTCTCGGAACCCGTCACCAGGAAGGCGAGCGAGGTGTCGGCTCGCGTCTCGGCAAGCATGCGCGTGACGCCCAGCAATTCCACAACGGCGTGGCCCGACGCTACCCCGGACAAGTCGTCAAGCAAGGCTCGCGGGGTGGTCACCTTGAGCTGGCGCAGCGAACGCACTGTTGTGCGCGCAAACTCGGGAACCTCACCGCTCACCACCGCCTGCACGTCGCGGCCATCCCGAAGCGCGCGAACGCCGAGCGAGCCCACCACGCTCACCGCCATCTCAAACTCTTCATCGCTCGCATACGAAGCCGCGTTGAGGTCCAGCACCAGGCTGAGGGTGGAGCGGCGCGTCTCCTCGTATTGGCGCACCATGAGCGTGCCGGTCTTTGCGGTGGACTTCCAGTGGATGTTGCGCTGTGCGTCACCGGCAGCGTATTCACGGACCGCATGGAATGAAATGTCCTCCGTGGTGATGGACCGTGTGGTTGAGCCTTCTAGGTCCTTGATGAAGCCAACGGAAGTTGACGGAATCGCGGTGGTCACGGGGTGGACGTACAGCGTATGCACATCCGCCCAGCGGAACTCGCGCTTTACCAGGTGCAACGGGTCCGTGCGGGTGGTGGTCGCCGGGCCAACGTCGATCACGCCGCGGTGCCGCGCCGGAATTTCGATACGCTCGCGATGCTCGTGGCCGCGGCGCAGCATCGGCACATAGAAGTCGATGAGCGCGGCGCCAACGGTGACGTCGATGCGGCCAGGTAGCACGATCCGTGCATGCGTACCCCGCACCACAAAATCACCAAACGCCTGATGGCCCGCAACCACGGCGTCGTGCTCAAGCGTGAAGTCCACCTCGTAGTTCTCGCGGCCTATGAGCGTGGGGGTGGCGAGCAGCAAGAGCACCATTGCGGTGCACGCGCCAACCAAGAATTCGCCCCATCCAAAAGCCACACCAACAATGAGTCCCAATGCGGCCCACAGCAACACGAGCCAGCCGGCCGCGGTCACCGTGGACGCAAGCCACCTCCAGGCCCGGACCGCCCAGGAGCGCGCCGCGCGGAGCGCCTGTAACCCACCAACACCGAGGGCAACGAGACGCCCGCGTGGCTCGTCAAGGTACTCAGTGCGCGTGCGCGCAGGCGCGGCACCGCCTCCCGGCGCGGGTGCGCGGGCTTCGGAGAGCGGACCAGCCGTCACTCAAGGTCCTTGTGGCTTGGCGGAGGGGTGTCCAGCAGCACTTGGCCGATGACCGCGGTTGCCGTGACGCCATCGAACTCCGCCTCCGGATCCAGGATGAGTCGGTGTGCGAGCACGGCATCCGCGAGGGTCTTGACGTCATCTGGGGTGACATACGTGCGGTCGTGGGCGAGCGCCCATACTCGTGAGCTGCGCGCGAGCGACATGGCACCGCGCATGGAGGCTCCAAGCCTCACCTGAGTGGCATTGCGCGTGGCGTCCACGATGCGCGCGATGTAGTCCAGCACAAGGGGACTGCTGTGCACCTCACGAGCGAGCTCGGCCATGGCGATCACGGTCTTGAGTTCCACGAGCGGCTCCACGGTCACGCGGGTTGGACGGCCAGCTTCCAGGATGCGCAGCGTGGAGGCGTGATCGGGATAGCCAAGCGACGTGCGCATGAGGAAGCGGTCCAACTGCGCTTCCGGGAGGGAGTACGTTCCGGCCTGCTCCACGGGGTTCTGAGTGGCGACCACCATGAAGGGCGAGCCGGCATGGCGGGACACACCGTCCACCGTCACTTGTCCCTCCTCCATGACCTCGAGGAGCGCGGACTGCGTTTTGGGGCTAGCGCGGTTGATCTCATCCGCGAGCACCACGTTCGCAAAGACCGGACCGGCGTGGAACTCGAACTTGCCCTTCTTCTGATCAAAGATCGTGATGCCCGTAACGTCACCCGGCAACAGGTCAGGGGTGAACTGGATGCGGGTGCTGGTGCCGCGCACCGTCTGCGCCATGGCGCGCGCGAGCGACGTCTTGCCCGTGCCTGGCACGTCCTCAAGCAGCAGGTGGCCCTCCGAGAGCATCGCCGTGAAGGCAAGCTCCACCACGTGGCGCTTGCCGAGCACGGCAAACTCCACGTTGTCGCACAGCGACCGGAAGGTGTCCGCAAACCACTTGGCTTGTTCAACGGTGACGGTCATTGATTCTCCTCGGTACAGTCATCGGCCAATTTCACGGCGTTGGTGAGGGGGTTGGCGTTGGGGAAGGATCCGCCGGCGGCTCGGGAACCCCGGAACAGGTGGTGGTGTCAGAAGTCCAGTCGGCGATGCCTGCGAGTTCACCAACGAAGGTCACGGTGACAGTCGCAGTGCGCATTGCCGTGTAGTCGCTCGTGATATTGGCGTTCTCGTCTCGCAAGGTCCACGCCGCTGACCAATCTGCGGCGGCAGCGGCCACCGACAGCTGCGGCGCCTCGCCCACTTCACAGGCGTCCACGTTGATTTTTGCGCGGTACTTCGGGTGGCTGGGTGCCGATGACACGGCAGCGGTCGCAGTGGAACACATTGTGGTGGTGGAGTCGAACACCACGCATACATACGCGTCAACTGCCACTGCCGCTCCAATGGGCATGGTGCTGAAGTCCTGGGTGGCGGTTCCGGAATCGAAGCGGTAGAACACCGAGGCGCCCACGGGCATGCCGCTGAGGTCGATGACGGGCGGCGTGACGTTCGTGCTGCACATCATGCCGTTGCCGGTGCACGCGTCTGCCACCTGGTAGCCCGTGCTCACGCTGGGCGCCCCGGGGTCAACCCACGGATACATGGTCACGTCCACGCCCGCCGTCTTTCCGTAGGAAATGCTCCCAATGCGTGACCGCGCGCACACGGTGACTTTATTGGTGACGTTGACCGTCAACGGCACGGTGAGGGTCGCGGAGCCTCCGCTCGCCTGGGTCACATCCGTGCACGTGCCGTCGGTGACCAGACCAACCCAGATATCTGATCCCACCCCGCCGGACGCGACCGTCACCGTTACTTGCGCACTAGCCCCGCCCGCAAGAACTTCGGCGGCCACGTCCGTAATTGTTGGCGCACCCACGCCGTTGGCGGAGAACGCCACCGCCGCGCCTTGCGCCTGGGCCCCCGGGATGGCGGGAAGTTCAAGGCTCGTGATGGGTGTGATGGTGACCGTTTGAGTGTCATTCGAGCCCGTTACATAGCCCGCTACGGAAACATGCGAGGGCCCCGACACGGTCACCACCTTGGTTTCACCCGTGGGGCTCGTGATCTGCAGTCCACTCGTGGTGCCGTCTGTGACGTCAACCTCGATGTCGATGCGCTTGCCTGTTCCGTCGGCGGTCTTGGTTGGCGTCCACGTGACGTTCGAGGCCGCAGTTGGCGGTGCATACGCCCACGCCACCACGGTCACGGAGCCGTGCGATTCGCCAACGCTGCTGACGGCCCTGGCGGTGTACGTGTGCTTGACGCCGTTGCTGAGCCCAGTGATAGGTGGGCAACTGCCTGCCGCGTCACACGTGGTGACCTTGGTGGCGCCCTCATAGACGGCGTATCCGGTGATCGCTGGGTATGACACTCCCGCTCCGCCCGTGACGGCCAGCGTCAGCGTCCCGTCTCCAAATGCCACTTGCCGCGCCTCGGCGGGGCCGGCCGGGTAGCCAAGCAGGTCAACCGTCAGCGTTCCCACTCTGGCGCCCGCACTGATGCGGCCCTGAGCATCCTTGACCGTGTAGGTGGCCGTGCACGTTGCGCCGGGGGCATCTGCAGTCCACGACGCGGTAATCGCTTTTGCGCTCGAGACCGTGAAGCTCACCGCTGGGCAGTTGGCGTCGGGAGTCACGGCGACAACCTCAAGCGGGGTGTCCGGCAGGGGGTTGACCTCGCCGGGGCCGCCCACCACCGTGATGACGCACGAGGCCCCAGCCGCTTGCGAGCACTGGCGTGCCACGGTTGCGCCCTGCGGAAGTTCCGACGGCGCGGGGCCCACGCGCAAGCTTAACGAAACGGCTGGCACGTCCGTGTCCGAGGGCAACGACACGGTAGCGCCGTCCACATTGCCGGGGACCGAGCGGTCATTCGCGGCGATCGTGAGCAGCGTGCCAATCCTCGTCACAACGAATTGCTGGCCGTTGTACTGGAAGTCGAAGTCGACGGGGCGAGGTGCGGCTCCTTCCGGCCAAGTCACCATGCCCGCGAGATCGAACGTCGTGCTGGCACCAGGTGAGATTTCGAGCGACGCGCTCCTCAGGATGGGGGAGGGCGCCTTGGGGACCACCACGATGGGAACCGGCACGAGCGTGAAACGGTCCTGGTCAGAGACGCGAGCGGAGATGCGGCACATGTCGGAATACGGCGCGCCCTCGGACGCCGTGTATTTCACTTTGGTGCCAGCGACAAGTTCGCACGTGGAACCCTTGCGGATGCCCGACGCTGCCACGTCCTCAGGGTCGATCACCAGTTCTGCGGTGGCTGGGATGGCGACCAACGGCTTGAGGTCAAAGGTCACCGAAGATCCTTCCTCCACCTGCGGCGAGGTGAAGGTGTCTCTGAGGGAGAGCCTGGACTCGTCAAGGCCCGGAACCCGCAAGAAGCCGTAGGACGTGACGGTCTCTCCGGCAAAATTGACCCCTGTCACCTCAAACGGCACGATGCTGCCCGCAGCAGTCAACTCGCCAGAAATGGTCCAGCCATCCACCTTGGTGCCGGTCTGGCGGCCCCACAG
>CAYMRO010000063.1:0-10035 GCA_964392875.1 uncultured Demequinaceae bacterium | reverse complement strand
CATGAGGCCCTTTTCGATGCCGATGGCGTCGTGGAGGGCCTTGGCGACCGGCGCCAGGCAGTTGGTGGTGCACGAGGCGTTGGAGATGATGTGCTGCGTCGCGGGGTCGTAGTCGGTGTGGTTGACACCAACGACGAACGTGCCGTCGTCATTCGAGGCGGGGGCCGAGATGATGACCTTCTTGGCTCCTGCGTCGATGTGCGCCTTGGCCTTGGTCGCGTCAGTGAAGAAGCCAGTTGACTCGATCACAATGTCCGCGCCCAGCTCGGCCCAGGGGAGGTCGGCGGGGTTGCGCTGCTCGAGCGCACGGATCGCCTTGCCGTCAACGTAGATGTTCTCCGCGTCGTACGTAACATCCTGGGCGAGACGTCCAAGCACCGTGTCGTACTTCAACAGGTGGGCGAGCGTCTTGTTGTCCGTGAGGTCATTGACGCCAACGATCTCGATGTCTGCGCCTTCTGCCAGAATCGCACGGAAGTAGTTCCGTCCAATGCGGCCGAAGCCGTTGATACCGACCTTGATGGTCACTGTTTTCTCCTCGACTCGTGCCACTTCTGACACGGTTGATTTTGGGGTGCTTGCGCACCTCTCCGTGCGCGGGGGGCGCCGCCTTGGCGGGCCACTGGTCTAAAGCGTACTACCTAGCACAACGCAAGGCGGCGCGCCCTTAGTCCCGGATGCGAGACCTAATCCTCGACCAACATGTCCGGAGTCAAGAACGCCTCCGTGTCAGGGATGCCGAGTTCCTCTGCCTTCTTGTCCGCGGTGGCCAACAGGCGGCGAATGCGCCCCGCCACGGCGTCCTTGGTGAGGGGCTGCTCGGCATACTTTCCCAGTTCCTCAAGCGACGCCTCTTTGTGCGCGAGCCGCAGCTGCCCAGCCTCTCGCAGGTGCTCGGGAACGTCGTCGCCAAGAATCAAAAACGCACGCTCCACGCGGGCCGACGCTGCTACCGCCGCGCGCGCGGAACGGCGCAAGTTGGCATCGTCAAAGTTGGCAAGACGGTTGGCGGTTCCCCGTACCTCTCGCCGCGTGCGCTTGTCTTCCCATTCGAGCACCGAATCGTGAGCCCCAAGGCGCGTCAGCAGATCCGCGATGGCGTCGCCGTCACGAATGACAACGCGATCAACGCCGCGCACCTCGCGCGACTTGGCGGATACCCCCAGCCGCCTCGCGGCCCCAACGAGGGCGAGCGCTGCCTCGGGACCAGGCGAGGTCACTTCCAGTGCGGAGGAGCGCCCGGGCTCCGTGAGCGATCCGTGCGCGATGAACGCGCCACGCCATGCACCGATGGTGTCCTCGATGGCGCCGCCAACTACCTGCGGCGGCAAGCCACGAACAGGGCGGCCGCGGTGGTCAAGCAGGCCCGTCTGGCGAGCGAGGGATTCGCCCTCCTTCACAACGCGAACCAAGTAGCGGTTGCCCTTCTTGAGCCCGCCGGAGACCACGATGATTTCGGAGCCGAGGTTGTAAACGTCCTGGATGAAGCCGCGCAAGCGGCGCGCGCCCGCGGCAGTGTCCAGTTCGGCTTCGATGACAATGCGGCCAGAAACAATGTGCAACCCGCCGGCGAAGCGCAACGTGGTCGCGACCTCGGCCTTTCGAGCTGAAACTTTGTCGACGGCCACTCGGGCCAATTCGTCTTTCACCTGTGCCGTCAACGCCATGCCGATATCCTGCCACTCATCGGGAGGCCCGCGCGCCGTGAGCGGCCACCATTGCGAACACCCGCGCATATTGCTCGGACAGTAGCGCTTGATCATGCCGGTCGATCTCGCCCGCAGCCCTCAGCGGCGCCACCGCGAGCTGCGTTCCCCACTCAGCCACCGTCTTGGCGAGCCGCCCATCCGCAGCCTCCTCGGCGTCGGCCAAAACTACGGCGGGCACAAAGTGGGGCGCCAACGCCCTCAGCGCCGCCACCTCATCGGCGCGATGCATGCCGTGCGTCTCGGTGTCCTCGTCAGCGATATTCAACGTAAGGACCGCACGTTGAGAGGCGGTGACGAGCGCGCGATGCACCTCGGGGACCAGAAAGTGGGTAAGCACGGAGGTGTACCAGCTCCCGGGGCCAAGCACCACAACATCGGCCGACGCTATGGCGTCGAGCGTCGCGGGTGGCACATGGGGCTGGGTTGGCTCAAGGGAGAGGCTCAATATGCGGCCCTGCGCCGTTGCCACGTCCACCTGGCCGCGTACGGTGCGGGGACCGTCGGGCCCCTCAACAAGGGCGCTGATTTCGATGGGCTCATCCGAAACTGGGAGCACGCGGCCCTGCGCGCGAAGCAGGCGCGCCACCCAATCGAGGCCACCAACGACGTCGCCCGTCTGCTCCCACAGCGCGGCTATGAGGAGATTCCCCACGGCGTGGCCATCCAGCGGGCCTTGGGTGGAGAAACGCGATTGCAACACGTCACGCCAGGTAGTGCCCCACTCGGTGTCTTCGCACAACGCGCTGAGCGCCATGCGCAGGTCTCCTGGGGGCACCACCCCCAGTTCCTCGCGGAGGCGGCCGGAAGATCCACCGTCATCCGCGACTGTCACGATCGCGGTGAGCGCCTCGGACACGGGACGTAACGCGCGAAGACTTGTGTAGAGCCCGTGTCCACCCCCCAGCGCCACCACATGCGGAAGAGGCATCAGTGCGTCCGGTCACGGTGGGTCACGCGCACGGCGATGTCGTGATCGCGCAACTGCTGGGCGAGAGCCTCCGCGATAGCGACGGACCTGTGCCTGCCTCCCGTGCAACCTATGGCAATTGTTACCGAGTGCTTGTCATGAGCGCGGTAGTGACTCACGACGTTCTCGAGCAGTCCCGCGTAGTCGTCGACGAACTCGCGCGCGCCCTCTGACGCGAGCACGTAGTCGCGCACGGCCGGGTCCAGTCCTGTGAGTGGGCGCAACTCGGGGACCCAATGCGGGTTGTGCAAGAAGCGCACATCGGCCACAAAGTCCGCGTCCTTTGGCAGGCCGTTTTTGAACCCAAAAGTCACCACATTGACGGTCAGCGGCGAATTCTCCTCGCCCACTTCGCCAACAACGATGTCGCGCAGTTGGTGCACGTTGAGGTCGCTCGTGTCGATAACGGTGTCCGCACGTTCACGCACCGCCGCGAGGAGCGCGCGCTCGCGTGCGATCCCCTCGAGCAGGGTCCCGTCTTCTTGCAACGGATGCGGCCTGCGCGCCTCGTCAAAGCGATTGACGAGCGTGTCGTCGGACGCGTCGAGGAACATGAGACGCACAGGAATGCCGCGCCGTTCAAGGTCATCGATGACGGCCTCGAGGTCTGAGAAGAGTTCCCTCGCCCGCACGTCCACTACTGCTGCGAGGCGGTCGGCTGGGTCGCGGCCAATCATGGCAACGAGCCCGCCGAGCATTTGCGGCGGGATGTTATCCACCACGTACCAGCCCTGATCCGCCAGTGCGGCCGCGGCCCTGGTGCGTCCGGCTCCCGACATCCCCGTGAGGATGACCACCTCCGCTGCAGAATCCGGCGTGTCGAATTCCGGCATCGGAATGCCAGAGGGGAAGGTGACCGGTGGAACCTCGTCCGTCATGCCTCCAGCATGCCAGGTGCGGCGTCGTCACCCGTAGCGCCATGCAACGAGGCATGTATCGAACGGGCCGTTCCCCTCCCCACGCCGGGAACCAGCGCGAGTTGCTCCACCGACGCATTCTTCACTTGAGCGAGCGAACCGAAGTGGTTGATGAGCGCCTTGGCTCGCGTGGGTCCTACCCCTGGGAGCTCGTCAACGGCCGAGGCCTTCATGGCCTTGGTGCGCTTGTTGCGGTGCTTGCTGATGGCGAACCGGTGCGCCTCGTCGCGCACGCGCTGCAGCAGGAACAGAGCCTCCGATCCCCGCGGCAGGATGACGGGGAACTGCTGCCCCGGCACCCACACCTCCTCCAGTCGCTTGGCGAGGCCAACGACGCTGACGTCGGTGATGCCTAGATCGTCCAACACGCTCTGAGCCGCTTGCGCTTGTGGGAGAGCTCCGTCGATGACGATGAGCTGCGGTGGGTACGCGAATCGCGCGGTCTCGCGCTCCTCAAGCGGCAACTTGGACTCTTCCAAGTACCTCGTGAAGCGGCGCCGGATCACCTCGCGCATGGACGCGAGGTCGTCCGAGCCATCGGCAATGGAGAACTGCCGGTAGTGCGCCTTCTTTGGCAGCGCATCCTCGAACACCACCATGGAGCCCACTTGGTTGGTGCCCGATGTGTGAGAGATGTCGTAACACTCGATGCGCAGCGGCGCCCCCGGCAGGTTGAGCGCATTCTGGAGATCTTGGAGAGCCGCGGAGCGTGCCGTAAGGTCAGATGCTCGGCGCATCCGGTGCTGCAACAAGACCTCTTGCGCGTTGCGGCGTCCGAGGGTTGCCAGTTCCACCTTCTTGCCCCGCTGGGCCGGGTGAATATCGACGCGGGCACCGCGTACCCCGCTGAGCCACTCCGAGACGCCGGCGGGCACCGACGCGGGCACGATGATCTCCGTTGGAATGTCCGCCGCATCGGCATCGCCGTATGCCTCTTGAAGCAATTGCTCCGTAAGGGCGGCCGTGGTGAGCGGATCCGGCTTCTCCACCACCCACCCCCGCTGGCCGGCGATGCGGCCGTCGCGCACCACAAACACGTGCGCCGCGGCCTCCAACTCCTCATCGACTACGGAGAACACGTCCACGTCGCTGCCCGCGCTCAGCACAACCGCGTTGCGTTCCAGCACGGACTTGAGTGCGGTGAGCCGATCGCGCGCACGAGCAGCAGCCTCAAAGTCTTCGCGCTCAGCGGCGGCAGTCATCTGCTCGGTGACGTCTCTGATGATGCCCTTGGCGTCTCCCGCGAGCACCTCGCACACCCGCTCCGCCGTTGCCCGGTGCTCCTCCGGCGTAACGCGGCCAACGCACGGCGCCGAGCATTTGCCGATGTACCCAAGCAAGCACGGCCTGCCTTGCCGCTCCGCCTTCTTGAACGTGGCAACAGTGCAGGTGCGCATGGGCAGTGCGCTCGTCAGCGTGTCTACCGTCTCGCGAATGGCCCACGCGCGCGCGTACGGGCCAAAGTATCTGACGCCCGGCTTGCGCTCGCCGCGCATCACCACCATGCGCGGGAATTCCTCGTTCATGGTGACCGCAAGGTACGGATACGACTTGTCGTCCTTGAACACCACGTTGAAGCGAGGATCGTATTTCTTGATCCACGTGTGCTCGAGGATGAGCGCCTCAACCTCGTTGCGCACCACGGTCCACTCCACAGACGCGGCGGTTGTCACCATGAGCCGCGTGCGCGGGTGCAACTGGGCGAGGTCTTGGAAATAGTTCTGCAGCCGCTGGCGCAGGTTCACGGCCTTGCCAACGTACACAACACGGCCCGACGGGTCGCGGAACCGGTACACGCCAGGGCTAGTGGGAATGGTCCCCGGCTTGGGACGGTAGTCGGCCGGGTGAGTCACGCAACCAGCCTACGCTCAGGGTCAGACAGCAGTCTCTGCGCGCGAGACGCGACTAGGCGGCAACCGTTGCGGGCAACAGCTCCGCAAGATACTGGCCCGTATGGCTCGCCTTGTTCCCGGCCACGTCTTCCGGAGTGCCCTCCGCAACCACCATGCCGCCACCGGAACCTCCCTCCGGACCCATGTCAACCACCCAGTCCGCAGACTTGATGACATCGAGGTTGTGCTCAATCACGATGACCGTGTTGCCCTTGTCCACGAGCCCCTGCAACACTCCAAGGAGCTTGCGCACGTCCTCAAAGTGGAGGCCCGTTGTGGGCTCGTCAAGCACGTAGATGGTGCGTCCTGTTGACCTGCGCTGCAGCTCCGAGGCGAGCTTGACGCGCTGCGCCTCGCCACCGGAGAGGGTTGGCGCCGGCTGGCCCAACCGCACGTAGCCAAGGCCCACCTCAACGAGCGTCGTCAGATACCGCGAAATGGCCGGAATTGCCTCAAAGAACTCGGCTGCCTCAGAGATAGGCATGTTGAGCACGTCGGCCACGTTCTTGCCCTTGAAGTGCACCTCAAGCGTCTCGCGGTTGTACCGAGCGCCCTTGCAGACCTCGCATGGCACGTAGACGTCGGGCAAGAAGTTCATCTCGATCTTGAGCGTGCCGTCACCCGAACACGCCTCGCAGCGGCCGCCCTTGACGTTGAAGGAGAAGCGCCCGGGCCCGTAGCCGCGCACCTTGGCCTCGTTGGTCTCCGAGAACAGTTTCCGCACGCGATCCCACACTCCCGTGTAGGTGGCGGGGTTGGATCGCGGGGTGCGCCCAATGGGCCCCTGGTCAACGTGGACGATCTTGTCTAGGTGCTCCGTGCCCGTAATCCGCGAATGACGGCCCGG
The DNA here is from genome assembly GCA_964392875.1 of uncultured Demequinaceae bacterium. Taxonomy (GTDB): domain Bacteria; phylum Actinomycetota; class Actinomycetes; order Actinomycetales; family Demequinaceae; genus Demequina. Next base: position 3,703 of record CAYMRO010000063.1, on the reverse strand, counting down.
CACCTGGCGCGCGCCATTCAACGTATTGGCCAACGACGTGTACAGGATCGTGTTGACCAAGGTGGACTTGCCAGAGCCCGAGACCCCCGTTACGGCGGTCAGCACGCCCAACGGAAAGCTCACGTCGATGTCTTGCAAGTTGTGTTCGCGAGCCCCAACCACCGTCACAGTGCGGCCATCATCGGCAGGCCGCCGAGCGTCGGGCACTGGAATGGACTTCTTGCCGGCCACGTATTGGCCCGTGAGCGACTTGTCGTTCTTGAGGAGGGCTGCAACCGTGCCCGAGTGGACCACTTCTCCCCCGTGCTCACCAGCGCCGGGGCCAATGTCCACCACCCAGTCGGCGGTGCGAATGGTGTCTTCGTCGTGCTCCACCACGATGAGGGTGTTGCCAAGGTCCCTGAGCCGCGTCAGCGTCTCGATGAGGCGGTGGTTGTCCCGCTGATGCAGGCCAATGCTCGGCTCATCCAGTACATAGAGCACGCCCACGAGGCCAGAGCCAATCTGCGTGGCTAGGCGAATCCGCTGCGCCTCGCCGCCGCTCAGCGTGGCCGCGCCGCGGGATAGGGACAAGTAGTCCAAGCCAACGTCAAGCAGGAACCCCAGCCGCGCGTCGATTTCCTTGAGCACCTGCACCGCGATCTGCCGGCCGCGCTCGTCGAGCTTGGCATCGGCCAGGAACGTGCGCGCCACCCTGATGGACATCTCACACACTTCGGCAATGGATTTGCCGCCAACCGTGACCGCGAGCACTTCGGGCTTGAGGCGGGAGCCGTTGCACGTGGGGCACGGGATTTCCCGCATGTACGCCTCGTACTTCTCGCGCGACCAATCCGATTCGGTCTGGTCGTGAAGCCGTTCGAGCCAAGTGATGGCACCCTCGAAGCCCGTGGTGTACTGGCGCTCACGTCCATACCGGTTTTTGAAGCGCACGTGCACTTGGTAGTTGTTGCCGCGCAACACGGCCTCTTGCGCCTCCGGCGTGAGACTCCTCCAGGGGTCGCTCATGGAGAATCCGAGTTCCTGCGACAACGCCTCGAGGGTGCGCGAGAAGTAATCCGACGAGATGCCCGACCACGGCGCAATCGCGCCCTTTGCGAGGCTCAGCTCGGGATCGGGGACCACGAGGTCGGGGTCAACCTCGAGCTTCACGCCGATACCCGTGCACTCGGGGCATGCGCCGTAGGGAGCGTTGAAGGAGAACGTTCGCGGCTCCATCTCCTCGAGTGTCAGCACGTGGTCGTTGGGGCATGCGCGCTTTTCGCTGTAACGCCTTGCCTCCATCTCGCCCGCATCCACCGGGTCAATCACCACAAGTCCGTCCGCGATGCGCAGGGCGGTCTCCACGGAGTCGGTGAGGCGCTGGCGAATGCCGTCCCGAGCTACGAGCCGGTCAACGACCACCTCGATGGTGTGCTTGAGCTTCTTCTCCAGTTGCGGTGGCTCGCTGAGCTGGATGGTCTCGCCGTCCACGCGCGCGCGGGCAAAGCCCTGTCCCTGCAGATCCTCGAAGAGATCCTGGTATTCGCCCTTGCGGCCCCGCACCACGGGCGCAAGCACCTGGTAGCGCGTGCCCTCAGGCAGCGCGAGCACGGAGTCAACAATTTGCTGCGGCGTCTGCGAGCGGACCTCTTCGCCACACACCGGGCAGTGCTGGATGCCCACGCGGGCCCACAACAGACGCAAGTAGTCGTAGACCTCGGTGACTGTGCCCACCGTGGACCGCGGGTTGCGGTTGGTGGACTTCTGGTCAATCGACACAGCGGGCGAGAGCCCTTCAATGAAGTCAACGTCGGGCTTGTCCATTTGGCCAAGGAACTGGCGCGCGTACGCGCTCAGGGACTCGACGTAGCGCCGCTGCCCCTCCGCGAAGATGGTGTCGAACGCAAGCGAGGACTTCCCCGATCCGCTGAGACCACTGAACACAATGAGTGCGTCACGCGGCAGGTCGAGATCAATTCCCTTGAGATTGTGCTCGCGCGCGCCGCGGACGATGAGCCGGTCATTCACACGGACATGCTACGTGGAAAATGGTTCGAACGCATGTTCGAATCGCCAAAAGCGTGTTGAATGGCCAGATGACAATGTTTGCAGTTCACTACACCTACGACGATCGCGCGGCGGAGCGTGACGCGGTGCGAGCCCAGCATCGGGCCTTCTTGGAAAACTTGGCCGACGCCGGGGTTGCGCTTGCGTACGCACGTTACGAGGACGTCGGCTCGCCGGGCGCGCTACTCCTCTTTGCCGGCGACAGCGCCGATGCCATCGAGTCGCTGTTGGACCAAGACCCCTACGCGCTGGCTGGGTTGATTGCCGACCGTGAGGTGCGCGTGTGGAACGCGAGCGGTCCGCTTGTCGCAGGGCTCGCAGCCACGGCCTAGCCGTCCGTGGCGCGCTTGCGCGTGGCGACCAGACTCGCTACCGCGGCCGTTCCGAGCACCACCAGGATGATCACGAGGGACAGCCACGTGGGGATCTCGGGGATTGAGTGCATCGGCTCGCCGCCATTGATGAAGGGTACGGCGTTCTCGCGCAGCGCCTCCAAGATGAGCTTGACGCCAATGAACCCCAAGATGACGGCAAGTCCGTACGAGAGGTAAATGAGCCGCGTCAGCAGCCCCTGGACAACAAAGAACAGTTGACGCAGGCCCATGAGCGCAAAAGCGTTCGCCGTGAAGACGATGTAAGGGTCTTGGGTGAGGCCAAAAATGGCGGGGATCGAGTCAAGCGCAAACAGGACGTCCGTGGTGCCAATAGCGATCATCACAATGAGCATGGGCGTGACGAGTCGCTTGCCGTTCTCTCGCACCCACAGTGCCGGTCCGCGATAGTCGTCGGTCGTGGGGAGCACCCTACGAAGCCAACCGGTGACCCGGTTTTCCTTGTACTCGGCGTCGCCCTCTTCCGCGCCGCCCTCGCGAGCAACGGAGAAGGCGGTCCAGATCAGGAACGCACCAAAGACAAAGAACACCCACGAGAAGGCTGCCAGTGCCGCCGCGCCCACAAAGATGAAGACCGCGCGCAATACCAGCGCAATCGCCACGCCAACGAGCAACACGCGTTGCCTATAGAGCGTGGGCACCGCAAACCTCGCGAGGATCACAAGGAAGACAAAGAGGTTGTCCACGCTCAGCGACCACTCGGTCACGTACCCCGCTAGGAACTCGGTTGCCTTCTGCGCGGAACTGAGTGCCCACAAGCCCAGGCCAAAGAGCAGGGCGAGGGAGATGTAGAAGACGGTCCAGCGCGAGGACTCGCGGAACGTTGGCTCGTGCGGTTTGCGCACCACCACGTAGAAGTCAAAGACGAAGAGTCCAACTATGCCGGCGATCGTCGCTGCCCACACCGCCGGAGATTCCACCGCCCCATCCTAGGTGGCGGCTACGGCGCGTTCAGACCACGTGCGAGGACCTATTGGGCTCCCAGCATCTGCCGCAGTTCCTTCTTCAGTTCGCCAATCTCATCTCGCAGCCGCGCGGCCAATTCGAATTGCAGTTCGCCAGCCGCTGCGCGCATCTGGGCGGACAGATCCTCGATGAGCTGGGTGAGTTCGTCAGCCGGTCGATCCGCCATGGGCGAGCGTGCGCCCGATGGGGTGGGTGCCGTCTTTGCCGCCTTGAGCGCCTCGGCGGTGTCGGCCTCCTCGCGTGCGAGCATCTCGGTGATGTCGCCGATGCGCTTGCGCAGCGGAGTGGGATCGATC
>CAYMRO010000062.1:6093-10041 GCA_964392875.1 uncultured Demequinaceae bacterium | reverse complement strand
TTCGGTGCGTGGCTCAGCAACGAGCTTCAACTGGTCAGACATCAGGGAGTTCTCCTCGTTCGGTCGGATGCGGCTCAGGGCAAGGCAGGGAGCTCACGCAACCGCCGCGTCGATAACGCCAGCGCCACAGGGGCCAGCCTCGCCGAGGAACGCATCTACTATACCCGCTCGCTCGTGCGGAGAACACTCGCCCGGAAAGCGGCTTCTCGCGCGCGATGCCTACCTAAGTCACGGATCGCAGCGCGGTGCGCGTGCGTCCGCCCTGGTACGGGCCCACCGCGGGGCGAATCTCCGTGACTTAGGGCGCGGCCGCCGCGGACGGCGACGGGCGGTGATGGCATGAGGGCTTTGGCTGCTAAACGTTCCCGTTGAACAGGCTCGTCACCGAGCCGTCGTCAAACACTTCCTTGACCGCGCGCGCAATGAGCGGGGCAATTGACAGCACGGTGAGCTTGTCGAAGCGCTTGTCCTCGTCGATGGGCAGCGTGTCCGTGACTACCACCTCTGTGATGCCGGAATCGCGCAGCCGCTCCACGGCCGGCCCGGACAGCAGCCCATGGGTGGACGCCACGATGACGTCCTTGGCGCCGTTCTCAAAGAGCGCCTCGGCAGCCTGAACGATGGTGCCACCGGTGTCGATCATGTCGTCTACCAGCACACACGTGCGGCCCTCCACCTCGCCAACGAGTTCGTGGACCTTGATCTGGTTGGGCACGGACGGGTCACGCCGCTTGTGAATGATCGCGAGCGGTGCACCCATGTGATCGGACCACTGGTCTGCGAGCCGCACGCGTCCCGCGTCGGGCGAGACGATGGTGAGGTTGCCTGGCGTCACACGCGAGCGCACGTATTGGGCGAGTAGCGGCATGGCCCACAGGTGGTCAACGGGGCCGTCAAAGAAGCCCTGGATCTGTGACGTGTGCAGGTCAACGGCCATGATGCGGTCCGCGCCCGCGGTCTTGAAGATGTCTGCCATGAGACGGGCCGAGATGGGCTCGCGACCCTTGTGCTTCTTGTCTTGCCGCGCGTATCCGTAACACGGCATGATCACGGTGATGCTCCTGGCAGATGCGCGCTTGAGCGCGTCCACCATGATGAGCTGCTCCATGATCGCCTCGTTGATGGGCGCCGAGTGCGACTGCAGCGCAAAGCAGTCGCTGCCGCGCACGCTCTCGCCAAAGCGCACGTAGAGCTCGCCATTGGCGAAGGAGTACGACGTGGTGGGAAGCAACTCGATCCCAAGCCCCGCCGCTACTGCGTCTGCAAGCTCAGGGTGCGCCCTGCCCGCTACGAGCACCAGCTTTCGCTCACTTGGGCTCGTGATGCTGGAACTCATGCGTCTCCCTTTTCTTGCTTTTCGCGAGCGATCTTGGCGGCTTGGGCGGATGGGGTGCCGGGCCTGCGCGCTTCCACCCAGCCCTCAACGGTTTGCTGGGGCGAGGAATTGCGTGCCATCGCACCCGGGGGAACGTCCTTGCGGATGATCGCGCCGGCACCCGTGTAGGCACCATCGCCAATGGACACGGGGGCAATGAGGGTGTTGTCGGAGCCGATCCGCACGTGGTCTCCCACGGAGGTGCGGGATTTCCCCACGCCGTCAAAGTTCACAAAGATCGTGGCCGCGCCAATGTTGGAGTGCTCACCAATCACGGCGTCGCCCACGTAGCTGAGGTGCGGCACCTTCGAGTGCGCGCCAACCACCGCATTCTTGGTCTCCACGAACGCACCGATCTTGCCGTCTTCGCCAAGCTCCGTACCCGGTCGCAAATACGAGAACGGCCCAACAGTGGCGCCAGCGTGAATCACCGCGAGCTGGCCGTGCGTACGGATCACCGTTGCGCCCTCGCCCACCTCCACATCCTTGAGCGTGGTATCGGGCCCGACGCTGGCACCAGTTCCCACAGTGGTGGCACCAAGCAGTTGAGTACCAGGCAGGATCGTCGAGTCGGGCGCGAGCGTCACGTCCGCGTCAATCCAGGTGGTGCTTGGATCCACGATGGTGACTCCAGCGCGCATCCACCTTTCGAGGATCGTGCGGTTAAGTGTTGCCGCAGCCGCCGCGAGCTGAACCCGATCGTTGACGCCTTCCGTTGCCACAGCGTCGGGCGCTATAAAGGCGCCAACCCGCCCGCCAGACTCGCGCACAATCTCCACGACGTCCGTGAGGTACATCTCTCGCTGCGCGTTGTCGCGGCCCACGCTGGACAGTGCGGTGCGGAGGGCGTGGGCTTCAAAGACATAGATGCCAGCGTTGATTTCGTCGATAGCGAGCTCGGCATCGGACGCGTCTTTGGCCTCGACAATGCGCAGCACTTCGCCATCGGCGCCGCGAATGATGCGTCCGTATCCGCCGGGGCTAGGGACGCGAGCCGTCAGCATCGTGACGGCGTTGCCGCCTTCCGTGTGGCCATCCGCGAGCGCCGCGAGAAGTTCGCCGGTGACGAGCGGAACGTCGGCAGAGGTAACGAGCACCAGTCCCTCCGCCTTGGCGGCAAGCGCCGAGGCTCCGCGTCCACCCGCCGCAACGGCACCCGCAACCGCGGTTGCGTCAAGAACAGTGAGGCCGCAGTAGACAGCGCGGCCGGTGCCGGGGACTTCGTCTTGGTCAGCGATGACAGCCTCAGGCGAGACTGCCGCAACCTCAGCCGCGACCTTGTCACGCTCGTGGCGCACCACCACCACAAGGCGTGCGGGCTCCAGTTCCGTGGCGGCTGCCATGGCGTGATGGAGCAGTGACCGGCCCGCGATGGCGTGGAGCACCTTGGGTGTGGCGGAGTTCATCCGCGTGCCCGCGCCCGCCGCGAGGATGATCGCGGCGGAAATCGGCTGACGGCTCACGTGCCTCCCTCGCGCTGGGTTTCGGTGGCCAGTCTAGCCGCCGCCGTCTCCGCAAAACTGCGTTCCGCCCCCAGGATTCGAACCTGGACCGCAAGGCTCCAAAGGCCTGCATGCTGCCGTTACACCAGAGCGGAAGGTGGGGTGCCTGCGCGCAAGTCTGCCAGCATTCACGGCACACTAGGAACGTGACCACCGAACCGCGCCGTCTGCCGCGCTCCCGCATGACGGCGCGCGAGCGCCGCGAACAGCTCCTTGACGTTGCGCGCTCGCTCTTTGCCGAGAAGGGATTTGAGTCAGTTTCGGTGGAAGAGATCGCCGCTCGCGCCGACGTTTCAAAGCCCGTTGTGTACGAACATTTTGGGGGCAAAGAGGGCATTTACGCGGTCATCGTGGACCGCGAAGTGTCCGCGCTACTGGGTGCGCTCACGGATGCCATCTCCGCCGTTGGACACCCGCGTCAGCTGGTAGAGAAGGCGGCGCTGCAGTTGCTCGACTACATCGAATCCTCTCCAGATGGCTTCAGGATTTTGGTTCGAGATTCGCCCGTGGCGCAGGCTACGGGCACGTTCTCGTCCCTCATCGGTGACGTGGCCACTCAGGTGGAGGGCCTGTTGGCCGAGCAATTCCGGCAACGCAGACTCGATCCCTCCGTGGCGCCGATCTACTCACGCATGCTCGTTGGCATGGTTGCCTTGACGGGCCAGCATTGGGCCGAGGTGCGCGAGCCACGCAAGGAAGTGGTGGCGGCTCACCTTGTGAACCTCGCGTGGAACGGTCTGTCGACGCTTGAAAAGAGTCCCGTCATGCCGGACGCAGACGAATCGGTATAGCCTGCTGATGACGCACCATTCCCGTCGTCCAAAGGAGCAGCGTCATGATCAAAGGCTTCAAAGAATTCATCACGCGCGGTAATGCCGTTGATCTCGCGGTTGGCGTTGTCATTGGTGCCGCGTTCGGTGCCGTCATCACCTCTGTGGTTGACGGCGTCATCAATCCCGTCATCGCGGCGATCTTTGGCAAGCCAGATCTGTCTCACGTGCTCACGTGGACGCTCAGGGACCAAGGCACGCCCGCCGTTGACGACGATGCGATCCTGTCATTTGGCCTGGT
>CAYMRO010000062.1:0-5993 GCA_964392875.1 uncultured Demequinaceae bacterium | reverse complement strand
TCCTGAGCGGCGGTGATGACGTCTCGCAGAGCGGGCGCCAAGTGAATCGCGGCATCCTGCAGGTCATTGACAAGTGCGGCCCCCAGCGCGTTGGGGTCGCCGCCAATGAGGGCCGTCATGACGTCGTCCGAGATGCGAGGGTCGCTCCCGCCTAACAGACCGTCTGCAACCCACTCGTCGAACTCCGCGTAGACGTGGCGGGTGCTGAGCCCCTCCGCTTGTGTGGCGAACACCCAATGGAAGGTGCCGTGCGTCATCGCCGGAGAGAGCACATCCCCGCGCCCCAGCCCCACTGCCGTGTGACCGTGGAGAGCAAAGGGCACGTCCGCACCCAACGAGGCGCCAAGGGCGGCGAGCTCCTGGCGGGTGGCTCCCGTGTCCCAGACCTCCGCGCAAGCCACGAGAGCGGCGGCGGCATCGGCGCTGCCGCCCGCCATGCCGCCAGCTACCGGGATGCTCTTGACGATTGCCAAGTCCACGCCGTCGGTGATGCCGTAGGCCTCAGCTACCGCGCGAGCGGCGCGCACGGCGAGGTTGCTGTCGTCGAGTGGAACGCCCTTGACGTCGATCACTTGGCCGTCGATGCTCCGGTCCGGGGCGGCCTCAACCGCGATCTTGATCTCGCCGTCCTCTCGCAAGGATGCAGTAACGAAGTCATAGACGTCCACGGCCTGGAAGACGGTGGCAAGGGGGTGATAGCCGTCGGGCTGTACGGGTCCAACGGATAGTTGCAGGTTCACCTTGCCCGGCGCCCGCACCGTGACTTCGCGGGGCGGTGTTGCGCCGGTCGTCGACTCCGCTGTCATCGCCCTAGCGTGGCAGAAGTTGACCGCGGCAGATGCTCAGCGATGGCCGCAAAGTCCGTGATGGTGAGCTGTTCTCCACGCGTGAGGGGATCAAACCCGGCCGCGCGCAGCGCGGCCTCAGCCGCTGCGGGCGAGCCTGCCATGGTCGCTAATGCCCCGCGCAGCGCCTTCCGGCGCTGCGCAAACGCGGCATCCACCACCGCGAAGACGTGTTCCCGCGGCACCTCTGTGACCGGCACCGCCCGTCGCTCCATGAGCACGAGCGTGCTATCCACGCGCGGCACGGGCCAGAACACCGCACGCCCAACGGAGCCCGCCTTGCGCACGTCGCAGTACCACGCAGCCTTCGCCGACGGGATGCCGTAGGTGCGCGATCCCGGCGGTGCGGCAAGCCGGTCCGCTACCTCGGCTTGCACCATCACGAGCACCCGCTCGAGCGACGGGAAGGTCTCAAGGAAGTGCAGAATCACGGGGACGGAGACGTTGTACGGAAGGTTCGCCACCAGCAGCGCTGGCGGCGGGTCAAGGGAAGTGACGCGCAGGGCGTCGGCCTGAATCACCGTGAGGCGGTGGGCGGCCTCTGGTGCCCGCTCGGCCACCGTGGCTGGCAAGGCGGCGGCAAGCCGCGGATCAATCTCTACCGCCGTGACCAACGCACCAGCCTCGAGCAACGCGAGTGTCAGCGATCCCAGCCCAGGGCCAACTTCCACCACCGCGCTCGCCGGCTCCCCAGCGTCGGCCCCGGAACCGGAACCGCGCACCCCTGCTATCCGCACAATGCGGCGTACCGTGCCGGCATCTACTACGAAGTTCTGACCCCAGCGTTTGGTGGGCGACGTGCCAAGAGACTCGGCGAGGGTGCGGATATCGGTGGGACCAAGCAGGTCAACCACGCGTCAGTACCAGTTGCGATCGAGGAAGTGGTTCCACGCGCCGCACGGCGTGTTGTAGCGACCATCAATGTAGGCGAGCCCCCACTTGATCTGCGTCACGGGGTTTGTGCGCCAGTCGTCGCCGTACTTGGCCATCTTGGAGCCGGGCAGCGACTGCGGGATGCCATAGGCGCCCGACGACTTGTTGCCGGCTTCCGTGCGCCAGCCCGATTCGCGCGCCCAGAGATTATCGAGGCACGCCCACTGGTCGCCCGTCCAGCCGTACATATCTGCGGCCATCTGCTTGCCGAGCGCTCGGTTGGTGCCCTTCTGGGCCGCAGTTGTCTTGGGCACCACGAGGGTGCCAACGGAAACCACGCTGTCGGTTGCGGGCCTCACCACCACGGAAAGCGAGACTTCGCGGGAAACCTCAACGCCGCCCTCGTAGGTGACGTCGTACGTCACGAGTTCGGTGCCCGCCTTGCCCTTGCTGATGACCCTCTTCTCACCCTTGAAGGCGCCACTGTCCTTTTTGACCACTTGGCCCGGAGCAATGGACTTCTCCTCGGTGACGGTAGTGACGGTCACGTCAGGATCGCCGGCCGCAACCTTCGTCACGAGTTTGTCCGTGGCGGCCTGCGCTACCTTTGCGCTGCCCGTGATGGAGTCTGCCGCGGCTGACGCAAAAGAGCCGGCCGCGAACGCGACCACGGCGAACGTGACGCCCAGTTGGCGCGTCAGGCGGTTGCGCGCAATGTCCCGGTGACGCCTGTCCCGGCGACCGCCCGGCAGGGGCGCAGTGCGTCGATAGCTCACTCAATACCTCACGTCAGCATGCGACCCAGCCAGTCGGCATGCGCGATTTCAACGTTCTTTATCTCACAAAGGTGGGGGTTGGCGCCAGCCGAGCGGAAGTGGGATGTGGTCATTGCCACACTTCCTCAAGGTTTTACCAGGGACCATATAGCCGCTGCGAGTTGGCCATGACGTCAACGCACAGGGTCTCAAGATCGTCCCCGCGCGCGGTTGCGAGCGCACGCATTGTGAGCGCGGCCTGGGCCGGGGAGTTGGGGCGGCCGCGATGCGGCACGGGTGCAAGGAACGGAGCATCGGTCTCCACGAGCAGGCGATCCCGCGGCACGATCGCCGCCGCCTCCCGCAACGCGGGCGCGTTCGTGAACGTCACGGTTCCGGCAAAGCTCAAGTAGAAGCCGCGCTGCAAGCACTCGCGCGCAAACTCGGCGTCGCCGGAAAAGCAGTGCATCACCACTGCGGGCGGGAGGCCGTCGGAATCGAGCACATCGAGGATCTCGCGGTGCGCATCCCGATCATGGATCTGCAGCGGCAACCCCAATTCCTTAGCCAGCACAATGTGGTCCCGGAACGCGCGCACCTGCGCGGCCACGCCGTCGGGCCCGGTTCTGAAGAAATCAAGCCCCGTCTCCCCCACCACCCGTATTCGCTCTCCCCGCGCCAAGGCGGCGATCTCCGCAAAAGCATCCTCATAAGAGGTGCCCGACGCGTGGGTTCCGTTGGCATGCAAAGGCGCCTCGTTGGGGTGGAGAGCAACGCCGCCCACCATCGCCGGGTGCTCGCGTACGGCGGCGGCGGTCCAGCGCGCGCTGGCCAGTTCGCAGCCAATCTGCACCACGTGAGTCACCCCGGCTGCTGCAGCGGCGGCGAGCTTGTCCGCCACCGAAGGGTCACCCGGTTCGCCATCCCAATCGAGATGGGTGTGATTGTCGACTATCGGTGCGGGCAGCGGTTCCGGCGCCGGCGGCCACGGGCCGGAAGGCATGCGGCCCTACTCCTCCGCCATGCGCTCAAGCTCGGCGTCGATGATCGCGTCGTCGAGCTTGGTGAACACCGGCACGGGCGCGGGCACCGCGGCACCCGTGGCGATGGGGCGCCTTCCCCACGTGCCGTGCTGCGAGGAGTAGTCGCCCTGGATGATGGGATAGCGGCGGTCCGGGAGGTCTAGGTCATCCACGTCTGTCATGACGGGCATGGGCGCAATCTCGCCGGTTCCGCCGATGGCTTCGTGGACGCGCTGAGCGCTGTGCGGCAGGAATGGCGCCAGCATGGTGTTGGCGTCGCTCACGAGCTGAGTGGCCACCGCGAGCACTGTGCGCATGCGCTCCGGGTCCTCATTCTTGAGCTTCCACGGGGCCGTGTCCGCGAGGTACTTATTGGCGTCACCAACAACGCGCATCGCCTCGGAGACGCCCGCGCGCTGACGCTGAGCACCGATGAGCTCGCCAACGGTTCCAAAGCCCGCTTCCGAGGCGGCAAGGGCAGCCCGGTCAATCTCCGTGAGGTTTTCAAGCGGTGGGACGGTGCCAATGTTGTTGTGGAGCAGCGACGCCGTGCGATTGACGAGGTTTCCCCATCCGGCCACGAGTTCGTCGTTAGTGCGGCGCTTGAACTCCGCCCACGTGAAGTCGGCATCGGAAGTCTCCGGCCCAGCCACGGCGATGAAGTAGCGCAGCGCATCCGGCTGGTAGCGCGAGAGCATGTCGCGGACGTAGATCACGTGGCCGCGAGAGGAGGAGAACTTTGCCGACTCCATGGTGAGGAACTCGCTGGAGACCACCTCGGTTGGCAGCTGCAGCTCCTTGAACTCGCTCAACGATCCGCCGTGCAATCCGCCGCCGTTCGCTGCGAGCAACTCACCCGGCCAAATTTGCGAGTGGAAGGTGATGTTGTCCTTGCCCATGAAGTAATAGGAACGTGCCTCTGGATCATTCCACCAGGCGCGCCAAGCGTCCGGGTCTCCCGAGCGTCGGGCCCATTCGATGGACGCGCTCAGGTAGCCGATCACGGCATCGAACCACACGTAAAGCCGCTTGTTTGGGTTGTCTTCCCAGCCCGGGAGCGGCACGGGAATGCCCCAATCGATGTCTCGCGTCATGGCGCGCGGGCGCACATCCGCAAGCAGGTTGCGCGAGAAGTTGAGGACGTTGGGGCGCCAGCCCTCGCGCGCGCTCAGCCACTCGTCGATCGCGGGCGCCAGCGCGGGCAAGTCCAGGAAGAAGTGCTCCTGATCAATGAACTTGGGCGTCTCGCCGTTGATGCGGCTCTTGGGGTTCTTGAGGTCGATGGGGTCCAGCTGGTTTCCGCAGTTGTCACACTGATCGCCGCGCGCGCCGTCGAAGCCGCAAATGGGGCACGTGCCTTCGATGTAGCGGTCAGGCAGCGTGCGGCCCGTGCTGGGCGAGATCGCGGAGCGCGTGGTCTGCAGCACCATGTAGCCGTTGGCGTGGACGGCCTTGAAGAGGTCTTGCGCCACCTTGTAGTGGTTGCCCGTGGTGGTGCGCGTGAAGAGGTCGTAGCTGAGACCCAGAGCGGTGAGATCCTCCGCGATGACGCGGTTGTAGCGGTCCGCGAGCTCTTGGGGGCTCACGCCCTCGTTCTCCGCCTGCACCAGGATGGGGGTGCCGTGCTCGTCGGTCCCAGAGACCATCAGCACGTCATGGCCAGCCATGCGCATGTAGCGGCTGAAAACGTCGGAGGGAACGCCAAAACCGGCGACGTGACCGATGTGTCGTGGGCCGTTTGCGTACGGCCAGGCCACTGCGGACAGGATGTGGGACATGCGCCCAATCCTAGGGCCGGCCGTTCCCCTGCCCAACGCTCACGCGAGTTCGCTTGCTCAGGTCACCACAGCGTCGGGCCATGGCACTCGCCGCACGCTGTGAGGACACCGTGCCGGGTGCGCGCCAATTTTCCGACCCAGTGTCCTCGCAGCGCGCGGGCGAGCGGGCCGGGCGGCGGCCGGCGCGGCATTGAACGAGAAACCCTCCGCGCGGACCCCACCGGCCACCTGGCGACGACCCCGCACCCGGTAGCGCTGGGTTCCGCGCTCACGCATCCTGAGATCACCACCGATTACGCAGAAACCTTGCTGGAATTCATCACTCCGGCCGAGCACGACATCGCCATCACGCTGGACAAGCTGGACGCCATCCACCGCTTCAGCTACAGCAAGCTGGGCAATGAGATGCTGTGGAGCCAGTCCATGCCTTGCCAGCTGCCGGCCGAGGAAGACATCGAGATCGCCTGGTACGGCAAATCCAATATGGGCATGCTCAAGCACGTCTACCGGCGCGGCCTGGCGCTGCGCTACGGCAAGGCCATGCAATGCATCGCCGGCATCCATTACAACTACTCGCTGGACGAGCAGCTGTGGCGCCTGCTGGACGAGAACGAGCCGTCCGAACGCAAGCTGTCGGCCAAGGCTTACCAGTCGGAAAGCTACCTGGCGACCATCCGCAATTTCCGCCGCTACAGCTGGCTGCTGATGTATCTGTTCGGC